>JAUPKM010000265.1 GCA_030837445.1 Actinomycetota bacterium | reverse complement strand
CTGCGAACTCCATACTGCGAGTGTCGACCCCGTAGTTCTCATAGATGGCGGCGTGGACATCGGCTTCCTCGCCTTTGGCCATCCGGCAGTCCGTGTGCGGCATCACCAGAATCCGGTCGACCTCAAGGAGATATGACGCGAGCGCCAGAGTACGTAGGACGTCCTCGGTCACCCGGGCCCCGGCATTGCGCAGGATCTTGACGTCTCCCCGGCCCATCCCGAGGATCTCCAGCGGATCCACCCTCGAGTCCATACAGGTGACTACCGCCAACCCCTTCGCGGCCCGACCCGTAAGTGACTTCGGCGCGTGATACTCGGCCGCGAAGCGCGCATTCGCCGCAAGTACGTCACTGAAGGTGTCGGAGGGGAACGGCTCGGGGGTGGCTTTGAATGGGCTCACGTGCGAGAGGGTAGGCGACCGGTCAGATGCGCCGAGGGTGGGGGTGCTACTCGCCGGATTCGCCGGACGAATGCCCCGGGAACACCCCGTAATGGGGATCTATCAGCGGCGCCGCGTTGTTGACTGCCGTGGCAGCCTCTCCGAATCCCGCCGCGATCAACGGCACCTTGCCGTCATAGTCCGCCAGATCGCCGGCCGCGAACACTCGCGGCAAGGACGTCCGCATCGCGCTGTCGACCCTCACGCGGCGCTTCTCCAGCTCGAGGCCCCACTGCGCCATCGGCCCGATATTGGCGATGAAACCCAGTGCGGCGATCACGGCGTCGGCCTGCAGCACGGTCTCCGCGCCGGTGTCTCGGTGTTTGACGGTCACGGACGTGACCGTGTCCGCTCCGGTGACGGCACTCAGCTGGTGGCTGGTTATCAGCGTGACTCCGGCGTCCCGCACCTTCGCGACCATGCCGGCGTGGGCTCTGAACGCCTCTCGCCGGTGCACCAGGGTGACGGACCTCGCGACCGGTTGAAGCGACCAAGCCCAGTCGAACGCCGAATCCCCGCCGCCGATGATGACCACGTCCTGGTCGTGATAGTCCGCCAGTCGGGGGACGAAGTAGGCGACCCCACGGTCCAGCCACTCTTCGCCCACGGGGATCGGTCGGGGTCGAAACGATCCGATCCCGCCGGCGAGCACAACTGCCTTGGTCGTGAACGAGCGGCCGGCGACGGTCCGGACCACCGCCGGTCCATCATCGGAGGTTTCCAGTTCGCATGCCTGATCGCCGAGCACGAATTCGATCGGGAACGATCTCGCCTGCTTGCTGAGTTGGTCGACCAGTTCGCGGCCCTTGATGCTGGGAAACCCGGCGACATCGAAGATGTCCTTCTCCGGATACATTGCAGTGATTTGACCGCCCAACTCCGGCAGGGTGTCGAGGACCACGGTACTGAAACCGCGGAAACCGGCGTAGTAGGCGCCATAGAGGCCGGTGGGACCGGCACCGATGATCAGCAGGTCGCACTCTCGGGATTCCACCCCCCAACGCTAGTGCCGCGATGGCGAGTTCGGAGTCAGTGTCGCCGCGCGTGTCAGTGTGGGGTGCGTGTCAGCGCCACTTGATGGCGCATCCCATTGCCGCGCGGTCAGCCTGGTCGGTGAGGCCCGCCAAACGTCGTCCGGGCCGCCTCATCACGGCGCGCGATCTCATCGGCGATTGACTTCGGCATACCTCGGCAGCCGCAGACCTGAACGTGTTCGGTATGCCATGCCACCCGGGCGTCCAGCGGGGCGTTGCTGCCGAGGATGTGCTGCTGATGCCATTCCTTGTTGATCATCACCAACCTCCGTTGCGGGTACTTCAAGGGTAGTCACCGCCAACCGGCACGGCCGACGTGCCACATCTTGTCCGAACCGCCCGGCAAGTTCTACCCTCACATCATGTGGTGGCGACGACGGGGTGGTGCGCAACTGTCGCCCGAGGTTGTGGAGCGGGCAGCGGCGGCCACCGAACTCTCGCACCTTGCCCAAGCCCGGTTCGAGCAGGTGGTGGCAGTGGTGGACGCTGGCGGAATGCCCGCGGCCGGCCAGCTACAGGCCGCCCGGGACCTGATGGTGCTGTTGGCAGCCGAACTTCAGGAACTCCGACTGGTGCTGCCTGCCGGGCGTCCCGAGAATTCCGCCATCGCGGAGGTAGTGGCCGATACCGAGGCGGCTGTCGAGTGGTTGGACGACATCTTTCGGTGACCCGGGTGCCCGTGCCAAGATGAACCATGGGAACAGCTGGGAAGAGTAGAAAGCACTGGCGGGACATGTCCAGCGGGCAGCAGACGTTGGTGCTGGTGGGAGCGTCGATTGAACTAGCACTGACGGCCACCGCGGCAGTTGACCTGTGGCGGCGGCCGCGAGCCGATGTCCGCGGACCCAAGCTCCTGTGGGCTGTGTGTCTGGTGATCCAGCCGTTCGGACCGATCGCCTATCTGACGGCTGGCGCCAGGAGGTCCGGGGGCGCCGATCTCGTGGAGCAGGCTGGTTAGGCCGAGAGAGCCCCAACCAGATCGGCCACCAGATCGGCAGCGTCCTCGATGCCGACGGACAGTCGGATTAGGTCGTCGGGGACTGCTAGTTCAGAGTCCGCCACCGACGAGTGCGTCATCGCGGCGGGTAGTTCGATCAGCGACTCGACCCCGCCGAGGGACTCCCCGAGGGTAAACAGTTCGGTGCCTGCGCAGACCGCGCGGGCTCGGTCCGAGCCGCCTGCGACGCGGAACGAAACCATCCCGCCGAAGTCGCGCATCTGCCTCAGCGCCGAAGCGTGTCCCTGGTTGCCCGGAAGGCCGGGGTAGAACACCTCCAGCACCTCCGGGTGGGCCATCAGCGCCTCCACAACTGCCCGAGCGTTGGTGCAGTGACGCTCCATCCGCACTGCCAGCGTGCGAATTCCGCGCAGGGTGAGCCAGCAGTCGAACGGGGAGGGAACGGCTCCCATCGCGTTCTGGTGGAAGGCGATTCGTTCCACCAACTGCGGGTCCCGCGCAATCACGGCACCGGAGACCACGTCGCTGTGGCCCCCGAGATACTTCGTGACGGAGTGGACGACCACGTCCGCACCCCAGGCCATCGGCTGCTGCAGGTAGGGGGTGGCAAATGTGTTGTCCACTACCAGGTGGGCTTCCGCCGCGTGCGCAATGTCGGCGAGGGCGCTCAGATCGGCAACACCGAGCATCGGATTGGTGGGCGATTCCACCCACATCAGCTTGGTTCGGCCCGGAATCGCGGCGGCCGCGAACGCCCCCGGGTCGCTCACCGGCGCGACGGTGTGGGTCACCCCCCAATCACCCAACACCGAGTTGACCAGCCGGTAGGTGCCGCCGTACGCGTCATCGGGGATTACGACATGATCGCCAGGCGACAACACCGATCTGAACAGGGCGTCTGAGGCGGCCAGGCCGGAGGCGAAGCAGAGGGCTCGGACGTTCGGAAGTGGATCGCCGCCGAGGTCCACTCCTTCCAGCGCAGCCAGGCATTCCTCCAAGGCTGCCCGAGTGGGGTTGCCACTGCGGGAATACTCGAAGCCGCCTGGCAGCACGCCGACGCCGTCCTGCCGAAACGTGGTCGACATGTGAATAGCGGGGATCACCGCTCCGGTGGTCTTGTCCGGTTCCTGGCCCGCGTGGATGGCCCGGGTGGCGAACCCAGGGGTGGTGTCAGGCGTCATAGGTCCTCCTCAGGTGGCGGCACGATCGGTGGCTCGACATCAACGGGCGACGAAACTGAGTAGGTCTTGCCGAGTGAGGACGCCGATTGGTCTTCCGTCGGCGAGCACCACCAGTGCGTCGGCGGTTCCGAGTCCGGTCACGACAGCGTCCACGGATTCACCTGCACCGATGGTGGGCATCGGTGGGCCCATGTGTCGCCCGACCGGGTCCGCGAGACTGGCCTGGCCACGGAATAGCACATCCAGGAGTTCCCGTTCAGACACTGAGCCGACCATCTCCGACACCAGCACGGGTGGCTCCGACGTCACCACAGGAACCTGTGAGACGTCGTATTCGTTGAAGAGGTCCACTGCGTCTCGCACGGCCTCGGTTGGGTGCAGGTGGATGAAGGAGGGAATCTGTCCCACCCTGGCGGACAGTACCTGCTCGGCAGTGTGTTCGGTGCGGGTAGAGGCGAGGAATCCGAATGACGACAACCATTCGTTGTTGAACACTTTGGACAGATAGCCGCGGCCGGAATCGGGTAGGAGCACCACGACGAGGTCGTCGGGTGACGCTGCGGCGGCCACTCTCATCGCGGCGGCCACCGCGAGCCCGCAGGAACCGCCCACCAACATCCCTTCCTCCCTGGCCAGCCGACGGGTGATCGTGAAGGCTTCCCGATCACTGACCATCACGACGTCGTCGCAGATGGTGGGGTCATAGGTCGTGGGCCAGAAATCCTCGCCCACTCCCTCCACCAGGTAGGGCCTTCCACTCCCACCGGAGTACACCGAACCTGTCGGATCGGCGCCGATCACCTGCACCCGTCCCTGGCTCACCTCCTTCAGGTATCGACCCACCCCGGTGATGGTGCCGCCGGTCCCGACACCTGCGACGAAGTGAGTGATCCGACCTGCCGTCTGGTGCCAGATCTCAGGGCCGGTGCCGAGGTAGTGGGATTCGGGGTTATTCGGATTGGAGTACTGGTCCGGCTTCCAGGCCTTGGGGGTTTCCCGGGCCAGTCGGTCGCTGACCTGGTGGTACGACCGTGGGTCCTCGGGTGGCACCGCGGTGGGGCAGACGACGACCTCGGCGCCATAGGCCCGCAAGGTGGCGATCTTGTCGGGGCTCACCTTGTCCGGGCACACAAAGATGGTCGAGTAGCCGCGCTGTTGGGCGACCATTGCCAGGCCGACGCCGGTATTGCCGCTGGTCGGCTCGACAATGGTCCCGCCGGGGACCAGCAGGCCATCCCGTTCGGCGGCGTCGATCATCCGGACGGCGATTCTGTCCTTGACTGAGCCACCCGGGTTGAAATACTCCACCTTGGCCACCAGCTCTGCGCCCGTCTCGGGGGCCAGGCTGTGCAGCCGGACCAGCGGGGTATTACCGATCAGATCCAGCATGCTGTCGTGGATCTGTGGCTGCTCCGGCAGCGG
>JAUPKM010000264.1 GCA_030837445.1 Actinomycetota bacterium | reverse complement strand
GCGGGACGCGCCACTGGTGACAACCTCGATCACATCGCTGCGCCGACGCTGCAGGACGAAGGTCCAGCGGGCAGCAAGAATCGCCTCAAAAGCCTGCTGCCGGAGCCGATCGACCAACACCTGCTGCATCGAGACCGAGTTGATCGCCGAGGCTCGGGTAATGATCGCCTGGACGGCCGTCAGCGCAACGAAGGCTGCCAGCAGCACCCCGAGTGGAACACCAGACAGGTCCACGTCTCCCAGCAGCGGCAACTGCCACCCGGTGGCTCCGTCCGCCACCGAGTTCACGATCGGAATCAGCAGCAACAGGCTGACCCCACCGATCAGACCGCTGAAGAAGAGCAGCACCATCTGCCCGGTGAGTCGCCTCGGTGACAATTGCCAGGCGGCTGCCACCAGCAGTCGGGCGTCAGCCAGCAGACCGCGCCGATCGCCCCGGGCGGGTACGGCCGTGATCGCGTCTGCGTCGCCCGGGCCAGCCATGCCGGTCAGCCTAGATCACCCGGCCGCCGAGTCTGCGGGGCCGCAACTGCGCCCTCGATGAGGTCCAGCACGTTCTCGAGAGTCCATTCCGCGCGAGGACGGCGGACGACGAACACCGGAACAGAATCGGCAAGCTCGGCCAGTAGCTCGAAGTAGCGCTGCTCGCCCAGCACCAGCGGGGCTACCCCGTCACGACGGGTGTGGGCCACCAACGCCGCCAGCCGCTGCGAACCGTGCGCCTCGGTCATCGTCACGCCGGCCGCGGCCGGGGTCGGGTCCAACACGATGATCCGGTCGATCAGGTGGGGCACCTCGGCTGGGTCCTCCGGCCGGAAGGCCACTTTCGCCCGCCCGCCGGCCAACCGCGGCAGCGCGTCGAACTCCAATGCAAACGAGGCAGCGGCATCAGCCAACAGGTGGACATTGCGCGAGTAGGGCGTGGTCCAGGCACGACCCTCGCGGAGCTCGATCAGCGTCACATCGTCAATCAGCAGCTCATGTCCCCGGGCCCGCAATCCCATCGAGGTCGTCGACTTGCCGGCACCCCGATTCCCGGCAATGGCGACGGTGGCAGCTCCGATCCTGACGGTGGCGGCGTGCAGGCTGAGGTCACCGCGCTGCAGCATCGCCAGCGTCACACCCCACCCCTGCACCAGCCAACTCGGGTCGTCATCGGGCGCTTCCGGGTCGGGTTGCCAACTGACACTGACTCGCCGACCGTCCGCGACCATCAGCGCCGCCCCACCAGTGAACCGCACGACCGCCCGGCTGGGCGTCACCTGGATCCAGGGACGGGGTCGCTGGGCTCCGTCGAGAATTTCCGGCACGTCCTCCTCGACGACCTCGATCCCCATCCGGTCGGGCAGATGCAGCCAATCGTGCCGCCGCTGCCGCCGCTGCGAAGCCCGCACAGCGGTCACGGACTGGCGTTGCTCGGTTGTCGACGTCAGGTGGTATCCCAGGCTGACCATCTGCTCGCTGTGGTCGGCCTCGATTGCCAGGACCTGATCCGTCGACAACTCGGCACGCCAACTGTCCACCGAACCCTGCCGGAAGAAGGTCTGCGTCTTTCTCCCCCGCTCCCGGAACCCCTGCTCGGCCTCCGATTCGCGGAGCCGCTCGAACCCGGCGACCCTGATCGCCTCGCCGACTTCGGCCTCGGTGACAGCCAGACCGGCCCAACGCAGGACCGGGAACAGGGTGCCCAACGGGTCCCGGCTGAGGTCCTCGTACCTGACCACCCGAACCGGGAATGGGACGGAATCATCAGTCCACGACGCCGCGTGACTGGACCAGGATCCCCACGGCTGGGCGCTGCGCATCATCGCAGGACTGGTCGCCTCGCGAGTTTCCTCGGTGCCCAGTAGATCGATCGACTCGTCCAGACTCTTGCCGAAAAAGGGTGCGTAGGAACAAGCGACCTGCCGGGGATCCCGAACAATCAGGATCGCCGCACGGGTGGCGGCCGTAGGAAACGGGTCACCGGAACCGTCCGCCGAACGGTAGGTCTCGTGGGTCTTGCGGAACAGCGGTGGGGCGTCCCCGGTTGGCCGGGCGGCGTCCTCCCGCAGGATCAGGGCAGTGCGCAGCCGATCGATCTCCGGGGCGTCGAGCCAGCGCGGATCCAGCCCGAAGATCGGCACGGCCGCCCCGACATGGTGCGGCTGCCAGCCCGCATCCAACTGGTTCACCCCGAATAGATGCTGGTGGGTGCCCAACGCCGTGATCACCGCCCGCACCCAGGTGTTGCCCGACTTCGGAAACGAGGCCAACCAGACGGTCCTTCCGCTGCCGATCTCCGCCTCGGCTCCGATCTCGGCTTCCCCTGCGGGACTATTCGGCACCGGACGCCACCGCCTCCGGCAGCCAGTCGAGCACCAGGTCAAGGTCTTCGGACATGGTGGACCGGGCAAACCTCAGCCGCGCGAACGGCAGCGCCGCCAGTCGCAGGTGGGTGCCCAATTCCATCGTTGGTTCGGACTCGGGCCCGGCCGTGGCGTTCAATACCCCCCGGGCAACGAGCCGGGCGGCAGCCTGGAAACGCGATCTACCACGCAGAATCTCGAACGGAGCTTCGCCGACCTTGCGGGTGTGGAACGGCACCACAGCAACCACCGGCCTACTCCCGGTGGCCCGCGACGCAGGCACCTCGCAGGCGTCTGACCGCGACCGAACCTCGGTGCCACCGATCCCCTCTGCAGTACAGTGCCGACTGGCCGCCAGGGCGGGGGCCTCACGGGCGTGGACCACAAACTGGTCACCCTGCCAGCGGACCGGCACCAACCCTTCCGCGAGTAGCTGCCAACCTCGACGACCGAACTCGGCGACCAGTCCGACACTGTCCGGCGGCGCCCCTGTGAACAGCACGCAGCCGTCGTCGGCCGGCACAGCAAAGGCAGCACCCAACACGCACGAGTAGCCACGCCTCGCGAAGGACAGGGGCTCAGCCCAACCGAACTGCAGGGCCCGTTCGCGCTGCGCAAATTCACCCGCATCATTGGACGCGCCGACAGGATCCGGCTTGACCACCGTCGACCCGTCAGCGGCAACCGTGACAGTTCCCAACCCGGGAAAACCTGCCAGCCAGAGTTCTCCGGAGACATCGATCCACGGTTCGTCCACGCTGACGCCAGCGCGAGACAAGGTGGTCACCGGAACAGGATACGTCGCAGGTCCCCTCGGACCGACCGAACCAGGTGATAACTGACCTGGGCCAGACACTGGCGCCAACCGGTGCAAGGTGTCACCATGGGTGCGTCCGGGGACTCCGCAGTGGAGCCTCGAGATTGGAGAATTCCCATGTCCGAGCCCCTCTACGGCGCCAACCGCAACTCCGCCCGCCGGATCACTGTGAAAGATCTGGCCGCGGCCAAGGTCGCCGGCGACAGGTGGCCGATGATCACCGCCTATGACGCCCTGACCGCAGGTGTATTCGACGACGCCGGCATCCCGGTGATGCTCGTCGGTGACTCCGCGGCGATGGTCGTCTATGGCTACGACTCCACGATCCCCATCACCGTTGACGATCTGATCCCGCTGACCCGAGCCGTCGTCCGCGGCTCACGTCGGGCCATGGTCGTGGCGGACCTACCGTTCGGCTCCTATCAGCAAGGGCCCGCGCAGGCCCTGGCCACTGCCACCCGATTCATGAAGGAGGCCGGTGCCCATGCGGTGAAACTGGAGGGCGGCGAGCGGGTGCTCCCGCAGATAGAGGCGCTTGTCGCGGCCGGAATACCGGTGATGGGCCACCTGGGGCTGACGCCGCAATCGGTACATGCAATGGGCGGCTACCGAGTCCAGGGCCGCGGCGAGGCGGGCCAGACCCTCTTGCGGGATGCCAAGAGTCTGCAGGCAGCGGGCGCGTTCGCCGTAGTCCTCGAAGTGGTGCCGCACGAACTCGGCGATGCGGTCACTCGCTCACTGGCAATCCCCACGATCGGGATCGGTGCCGGCGCCACCACCGACGCGCAAGTGCTGGTGTGGCAGGACCTGGCAGGGCTCACGCCGGGGAAGCCGGCCAAGTTCGTCAAGCAGTACGCCGACCTTCGCGGGTACCTGGGCGACGCCGTCAAGTCGTGGGCCGACGAAGTCGTCGCCGGTACCTACCCCGACGGCGAGCACCAGTACAGCTGAGGGCGCGGCCGCCAGGGCGCCTAGCCGGAGACTCCGGTGACCCCGATGCCTGCGTGCGCACGGTAGCGTCGGTTCAGCGAGATGAGGTTCGCGGTCAGCGCCTCAACTTGGTGAGTATTGCGCAGCCGGCCCGCATACAGACCGCGGATCCCCGGGATCCGGCCCGCGAGCGCCTGCACCAGATCGGTGGCGTCCCGATCGTCGCCGAGGACCAGCACGTCCATTTCAACTTCGGCCAGCGACACGTCCAGCAACGTCACCGCGGACACATGATGAAAGGCCGCCACCACCCGTGAGTCGGGTAGCAGCATCGCGGCCTGCTCGGCAGCCGAACCCTCCGGCACCCCGAGTGGATAGGCCCCTGCCGCGTCGAAGCCGAGCGGATTGACGCAGTCGATCACGATCTTGCCAGCCAGCACGTCGGCCAGTTCCGTGAGCAGCTCGCCGTGGCCGGCCCAGGGCACGGCGACCACCACCACCTCGCTGTCGAGGGCGCAGTCGCGGTTGCCGAGTCCGGTCGCGCCAAAGCCCACCTCCAGCGCTGCGGCCGCAGCGCGCCCCGGATCGCGCGAACCGATGACGACCCGCTGACCCGCCCGGGCCCAGCGGGTGGCCAATCCTCGGCCCTGTTCCCCAGTACCGCCGAGCACCCCGACGGTCAGACCGGAGACGTCAGGGAGCGCCCACGGGTCGCGCTTCGGGGCGGCCATCAGTCTTTCTCGTCCGGCATCTTGCCGTTCCACTCGTCGTCGTCGGCCTGCCATTGACTGTTCCGTTCCTTCGCGAGCGCAAAGGCGTGCTCGGCCTCTTCCTTGGTCTTATATGGTCCGAGCCGATCCTGACCTGGGCTCTGGGTGACCTGTTTGGTCAGCAGATTCACGTACCACTTGTCAGGATGGAGCAGTTCCTCTTCCATCTCTTCTCGGTTCTTCATCTGTGCCTCCTCCTCGACGCGGGCCGCGATGGTTCCGCCTGGCCCTCACCTTAGCGAGGCTCAACTCATAGACTCCCGCCATGCCGACTGCCGCCCCACCCCTGCAACCGGGGAAGATCTCACCCCGACGCCCCGTCCCCGCCTTCATCCCGCGCCCGGAATACGTCGGAGCCGAGTATCCGACGAGATCCGGGGAGTCAGATGTCAAGCCCCCGGAGATGCTCGCGAAGATGCGGGTGGCGGGTCGGATCGCCGCGGATGCGCTGGTTGAGGCCGGTCGCGCGGTGCGCCCCGGGATCACCACCGACGAACTCGACCGGATAGGTCACGAGTATCTGCTGGACCACCGCGCGTACCCGTCGACGCTGGGCTACCGCGGCTTCCCCAAATCGATGTGCACCTCGCTGAATGAGGTCATCTGCCATG
>JAUPKM010000263.1 GCA_030837445.1 Actinomycetota bacterium | reverse complement strand
GTTGGGTGCGCCCACGCGACAACCTTCGCCCCCGGCTGCACGTTGGCCGGCACAAACGCCAGCGCACTTGCAGCCTCGGTACCTGGTTTTGCACTGACGTTGCAGTCGCCGTACCGGGCACCCGGCACTGGCGGGCAGTCGTTGGGCACCATCCGGGTGTCGGTGTACAGGAAGCGGAACTGTTTGGCTGGCTGCAGCCCCTTGTTGATCTGGTTGCCGATCGTGCACTCGCTTCGCGGCGGATTGCCATTCACCCCGTACGGGAGGATCGTGCAGTCAGGATTGCCCGCATTGTTCATGATCGTTGAGGGGAGAATCGTCAGTTTCGAGTTCAGCACCGCCAGTGGCGACTGGGGGTAGGTGAGCGGAAAGCCTGGCCCCGCGTTCTGAGCCGTCAGTTCCTGCGCCTTGATCAACTGACCGGGTTGCCCCGGCCGTTGCAGCGGGACGTTGTAGAGCGCGTTGCCGAACGCCGTCGCCGTGATTCGCCTGGCTGGGGAGCCGACGCCGGCGCTGACGACCCGGTAGTTCGCAGGCTGAGCATCGGGGATGTTCAGCATCAGGCTGCCGACCCCGTTGACGTTGGTGTTGCCGCTGCCGGCGAAAAGGTCCTTCCAGGGCTGAGTCCCGGGCCCTGCGATCTGGCGCTGGATCCGCACCCCGACCTTGAGCTTCGGGGTGACCTGCACGGGCACCATGTAGGACTTATCCACCTCAGGGGTACCTGCAGGCCAGCCGACCGCGATTGCAGTCAGCTTGGGGGCGGCCTTGACAGCCACCTTCGCCTTTGCCGCTGACGCCTTCTCGCTCTGTGCGTTCCCGGGAGCTGGAACCGCCGAAGGGTCGCTGCTCGGCCCGCCCGAAGGGTCCGAACTCGTCGTCGCGGCAGCCGAAGGGTCCGAACTCGGGGTCGCGGCAGGGTCGGAAGCTGTCTCGGTCGACGGGGCGGCCGACTCGTCGCTGGCAGCCGCGGCTGAACCTGTCGCCGGCGCCGGATCCGTTGCCGCCCGCTGAGCATCCGCGAACATCGCCTCGACCGAGGTCACCACCCCGTTCGCGGGGGCAGTTGCAGGAGCCGCCGCCACCGCTGAAGTGACCGGCACCAGAGTCGCCCCCAGCACCGCCGCCGCCGTGAACGCAACCGTCGCAATACGTCTCATCTACCCGTGCCCCATCCCGATGCCCAAGAAAACAGTCAGGTGCCGACCTTTCACTGATCTCAGGGCCCGCGTCAAGCCGATCGTCACAACGGGCTCCCGCCCGGCCAATCCGAGACGTTCGGTGCCTCCATCCTCCGCCGAAAGGATGACAGGATCGCCCCTCCCGCAACCGACTGTGCCCACCCGTCCAGCTGGCTGGCAGCGGCATGCTGACGGCGTCAGGGCCGGGGCTGCGGCCGATCGATTGCGGTGGCCAGGGCGTCGACGAGGACGGAAATCACGACGCCAGACGAGATGTAGGTGACCGGGTCATGAGCTCCGCCCGGACCAACTGGTCGGGATCCGGCGCTGATGAACGCATCCACCGCTTCCGGGAACCGCTCCTGCACGCCCCGGCTCCACGGAATCGGATCACGAGTGTTCACCACATTCAGCCAAGCACCCAACCGCGCGTGCGGAAACGCCACTCCGCCCTCCCACGGCCGTGCCCAGCCACGATCGATTCCCAGCGGGCTGCCGATAGTGACCAACAAGTCGACCGGCACATCGTGCACATGCAATGCATCCAGCGCCACCACGGAGCCGAGGCTGTGGGCGATCACTATCCGAGGCTCCGCAGCCGCAAAAAGTCGGCTGGCGACTCTCGCGCGGACGATGTCTCGCACCTGTAGATCGCGACGGTAGGCCATCGCGTGGGACATCCCGGGCAACGGCATTCGCACGACCGCAGCACTCGGTACCAGTTTCGGCGGCCGCAATCGCTTGGCCCCATCGGTACCGCTCTCATTTTCGGCCGCGGCGGCCACCTGCGCTGCCAACTTCTCTCTCCGCACGGTGAACTCGGCTCGGCGGTCCTCCGCCGGTCCGGAGCGGTCAACCACCGGCGGCACATGTGCTGGCGGGGCAGGCTCGGCGCCGAAGATGTCGTCGTAGCGAAGCGTCACCGTCGATATCGATGGAAGTGGCCCAGCAGAGTCCGACCCCGACCCGGACCGGTCCTGCCAGCCGGCGGCAATCCCCTCGCGCACGGCGGTGTCCCACCCTGGCTGCGGTCCCCCGACGCCATGGATGAAGAGGATCGAGACCATGCCGCCATTGTCACCCACCCACTCGTCGGCCCCGTGGTTGACCTCGCGTGGCCGGCATTAGGCTCGGGCAGGTGCGTCCAACCCTGCTCCCACTCGACCTCGGCGAGCGGCAGATCCCCTACCAGGAGGGGTACGAGCTCCAGCGGCGACTGCACGCACAGGTGGTCAGCGGCGAGGCACCACCCACGGTGCTGCTGCTGGAACATGCCGCCACCTATACGGCTGGACGGCGCACCCAGCCGAGCGACCTCCCCCCGCCGGGGACGCCGGTGACGGAGGTCGATCGGGGCGGCCGGATCACCTGGCACGGACCCGGCCAAGTGGTCGCCTACCCGATCGTTCGGCTGGGTACCCCGGTCGATGTCGTCGCCTACGTCCGGCTACTCGAGGACGCCCTGATGGCGACCTGCGCCGACGTCGGTTTGGCGACGGTCCGGATCCCCGGCCGGAGCGGGGTGTGGGTTGCCACCGGCGGCGCCGAACGCAAGATCGCCGCGATCGGGGTGCGGGTCGCGCGCGGCGTGACGATGCACGGAGTGGCCCTGAACGTCGACTGCGACCTGGCTGCCTTCGCGGCGATCGTCCCCTGCGGCATCCCCGATGCGGGCGTCACCTCACTCGCCGCGGAGGGCCGCATTCCCCTCCCCACCGGCAACACGGGCAGTACCTGCAGCGCCGCAAGCCCCCACGGCACCCACCCGGGTGCCTCGGAGCGGTCCACTGCCGTCACCGAGATGGCGATGCTGCTCGGCGGGCACCTGCACACTCGGTTGGACTGGCATTAGGCTCGCAGGCGTGACCAGCACCCAGACCCCCGCGGGCCGAGCGTCCGACAGCCCACTCGCGCCCGAGGGCCGCAAGTTGCTGCGACTTGAGGTGCGCAACTCAGAAGTCCCGATCGAACGCAAACCAGCGTGGATCAAGACGAAACTGCGGACCGGGCCCGAGTTCAGCGAGATCCGAGCCACCGTCGCAGAGGCCGGCCTGCACACCGTGTGCCAGGAGGCTGGTTGCCCAAATATCTATGAGTGCTGGGAGGACCGGGAGGCCACTTTCCTGATCGGCGGTGACGCCTGCACCCGGCGGTGTGACTTCTGCCAGATCGACACTGGCCGCCCCGCACCGCTGGATCCGGATGAACCGCGCCGGGTGGCGGCATCGGTCGCGGCCATGGGCCTGCGGTACGCAACCGTCACTGGGGTTGCCCGGGACGACCTTCCCGACGAAGGCGTGTGGTTGTACGCGGAGACGGTTCGACGGATCCACACGGAGGTCCCCGGCTGCGGCGTCGAAGTGCTGATTCCGGACTTCTCGGGCCGTGCCGAACTACTGGCCGAGATGTTCGCGGCGGCCCCGGAAGTGTTGGCCCACAACGTCGAGACTGTGCCACGGTTGATACGCCGGATCCGGCCGGCGTTCCGCTACGAACGGTCATTGGCGGTGCTGACGGCCGCCCGATCGGCGGGCCTGGTGTCGAAGTCCAATCTGATCCTCGGGATGGGCGAGACCGAGTCGGAGATCGAGGCGACCATGAGCGACCTCGTCGCCGCCGGCTGCGACCTACTGACCGTGACCCAATATCTGCGTCCGACCCCTCGTCACCACCCGGTGGAGCGGTGGGTCACCCCGGAAGAGTTCGTCGACTGGGAGGCCCGCGCGCTCGACCTGGGATTCGTCGGAGTGATGTCCGGCCCACTGGTGCGGTCGTCCTATCGCGCGGGTCGGCTCTACCAGGCCGCCATTTCGGCGCGGTCAACTCGATGACAGCGCGCCAGGAGTCAGCCATCTCGGTCGTCGCCTTGCACGTGTGGCCCACAACGTCGGAGACTCCGATCCCGAGCTCTGAGGTTGAGGTGGACTTTTCCGGTCTGCCAGCAGACAGACATTGCGGTCTGACCATGACGTCGGACACTCGCACGGCGCGCGTCTACCCCAAGGGCCTAGAGATCCGCAACCACCGGCAACTCAGCCTGGTCAGTCTGACCGAGCTCGCTGCGGTCGCGACCAACCTCGGCATCGACGGGCTGGCACCCGGCGTGATCGCCGACAACATCGCGCTGACCGGTATCGACAACCTCACCGCGCTTCCCCGGATGACCCGACTGGAGTTCGAGTCCGGGGCAGTGCTGATGACCGGCGGCGAGAACACCCCCTGTGTGATCGCCGGGCGGATGGTGGCCGCGCGCTACGGGACAGAGCCGACGGCGTTTCCCAAGGCGGCCATCCGATTACGAGGGATCACCGCCTGGGTGGACCGGCCCGGAAGAATCAGCGTCGGCGACGCGGTGCGGACGCATCCGCCTGGTTGAACCTGCCGTACCCTGGTCGCCATGGCGCGCAAGAGTGGTGGCAACGGCCGACTGAAGCAGATCCTTGAGACCTACCGGATCACCAAGCAGAGCGATCCGAAGAT
>JAUPKM010000035.1 GCA_030837445.1 Actinomycetota bacterium | reverse complement strand
TTCCAGGTCGGCAACGGAGTCGTCAGTCATCGGGAACTCCCATCTGGTTGTTTATATCACAACCAGACTATCGGCGGACCAGCCTCAATCCGCTTCAACAACATTCGTGTCGCACACCCGGATGGTGTCAGCCGAATCGGGGGGGAGGGTGTGGCTGTGGATTTCAGGTTTGCCGCGTCGCGGGCAGCTGCGGATGCGTAACCAGAGGGTGGCCGCGGCCATGGTCGCTTTGCACCGCTCTGACTTGCGCCAACTGTGAGCCCTGCGCCGCGAAGGATCTGTACGGTTCCCCGCCCTTTGTCAAGCAGCGTGATTACGCCGAAGAGTCCGGCGTTCCCTGGTTCATCCTGTCGGCTGAGCATGGTCTGGTGACACCGAATGAGTGGCTGAGCCCGTATGAGCGATACCTTCCTCATACTCCGGCTGCTTTTCGGTCAGCCTGGGGGATTTGGGTTGCCGCGCGGCTGCAGTTGCTGGTGGGGCCGCTGTATGGACGGTTCATCCCGACGTGACTGTCGGTGTCGTCTCACGAATTGAATCGCTTGATGTGGGCAAAAACCCGCTCTGTCAGGCCATCAGGCAAAGACATCACGAGGTTCACGTCATCAAGTCGAATTGTGCCGCCATCGTTATAGGGAAGTAGCTCCTGTGCCTCGGCGATGCGGGCGCACATGGTGGGGATGAAGTTCTGGTAACCGATCAGCGGGCACAGGGCGAAGGCGCCCGTGTCGTGGACGAAGACCAGGACATCGCGCTCGACGGGAGTATGGAGGCAGCCTTCGGCCTCGGCGAGGAAAGAATCGTGATAGTCCATCAGCCGGTCGGCGACCGCGACGATGGCGTCGGGGTCAGGGTCGGTGTCGGTGTCGCCGAAGGCGCCCTTGAAGGCGGGGCTGAGCATGAACTGCTCGCATTGAGCGACCAGATCCGCGATGTTGTCGAGCGAACGGTACGCGACCTGCGAGTACTCCCGACCGTCGATTTGAGGAATCCCGGTAAGGGGCTGATAACCCGAGGCCACCGAACGCAGCCGCCATTGAACGGCATTGCGTCGCTGGACCAAGACCGAGGCGAAGACCGCCCACGGCCATGCTGCCGGTTTGTCCGCGATAAGCCGGGCCAGTTGATCGTTGGTGGTGGCAACCTTGGCGACCTGGTCGGCGTCTTCGTGCGGGGGCACGAGGCGGTGCGGGGTCGGGTCGATGGGACGGGCCATCGCCTCCACCGGTGCCCGGAACTCCGGCGGCCAGGGCCAGGGCTCGAGAGTCTGGTTCAGCGAAGTGGTGCTGGCGTAGACCTTCCACGCGACGGCGGCCAGGAGCGCGATTCCGATCAGACCCATGAGCCAGGATCGGCCGCCGACGGCTGCCAGCAAGAGCACGATCCCGGCCGCCACGACACGCTTCTGATTGCGAGATAGCGGCGGCGTAATACCTGCCATCAGACCCCCCCTGAATTCATTCGATGAGAAAGGGTATCCGCGGTGTCCGACAGGCGGTGCGACGCTCAGTCCCGGTCCCGGTCGCGTTCGGCGGACGAGCGTGGCAGGCCGGCGGGGGTTGCCGGTGTGCCGAATTGACCATCCCCACAACCCGTCCGGTCCGATGGACGACAGCGCGATGTCGTCGGTCACGGTCAGGCGGGCAAATTGTGGAGATTCTTGTCGGGGCGTTTCGGCATCCTTGGCTCATCGACGGGAGCAGGATAACCACGACGGTTGGGGGCACGCCATGGCGGAGAATGACGACGACAAGCCATTGTGGGAACACGACGACCTGGTGCACGGGTACTGGGTGATCCCGGGTGGCCTGCTCGCGACCGAGTATCCCGGCGCCAGGAATCATGACAAGGCCTTGCAGAAGCTGGAAGCCCTCCTCGACGCCGGCATCACCTCGTTCGTCGACCTGACCGAACGCGACGAAACGACCTGGGGCGGATCGCCGATGCTGCCCTATGACGGCCTGCTGGGACCTGAGATCACCTACCGGCGGTTCCCGATCCCCGACACCAAGACGATCACCGACGCCGGATACGACCGGATCCTTGGCCACATCCGAGCGGAATTGGATACCGGCAAGGTCGTCCTCGTCCACTGCTGGGGCGGTAAGGGCAGAACCGGCACCATAGTGGGCGCCTGGCTCATCGAGAACAACGGTCTGGGCTACCCGGCCGTCATCGAGCGCATGCAGGAGTTGCGGGCAGGTAGCTGCAAGGCCGATCACCCCGTACCCGATACCGAGGAGCAATACGACGTGCTGCGGCGGCGGTCACGGGGGAGGCAGGGTTGAGGTGAGGCCTGGCCACGTATTCGTCGTCAATGCCGACGTCACCGCACTCCAGTGCGATGCATGGCTGTGCCCGACCGATGATTCGTTTCATGTCACCGCCGGCTTCGGAAAGGCGGTGGGCAAGCCCCTGGGCGGTTTCCTCGCCGGCCACCGCTGGATGCCAGACCAGTTGGCGAAGATCTTCGAGCGACCGGACAAGGGTCCGATCATCGTGTTGGGACGCATTGGGCGACCGCCTGCGAGAAATCCGGAGGAGGTCTCCGGGCTCATCGAAGCGTTGCTGCCGGTCATCGATGAATTCGTCACGTTGGCGAAACAACACTGCGAGCGGCCAGAGGGACGCCCTCTTCGGATTGCTCTCCCTCTGATCGGTACGGGAGCGGGCGGCCTACGGGGAGCCAAAGGAGACGTCGTTAGACCCCTGCTGGCTCATCTCGCGGCGGTCGCGTCCGGCCATCACATCGACCTGATTTTGTGCACCGTCAATGCGCTGACATGGTCTGCCGTTCAGTCGGCGCGTAAGGACGACGACTGGCGGCTCACTGACGAGGAAAACGAGCTGGCTGCCGACCTCGCGGCCGAGGCCCGCGCCGGGCGACTGGTGTTCTTCATCGGCGCCGGGGTGAGCCGTGACGCTGGGCTGCCGAATTGGCAGGATCTGCTGGCCGCGCTGCATGGCGAGGACATCTCCACCGAGGAGAAGGCGAGTCTCCTCAATCTCGACCCACGTGACCATGCCACGCTCATCGAACTAGCGCTGGGTGGCCGAACTCACTTGTTGGAAAGATTGGCCCAGGAGATCAAGCGTCACGAGCGATTCGGCCTGACGCATTCTCTGCTGGCATCAATCGGTGCGGAGCAGGCCGTGACGACTAACTACGACAACCTCTATGAGCGGGCGTGCACGAGGCCGGGAAACGCGCTCAATGACGACCTGACTGTCCTTCCCTATGGCCGCGTCGCGGAGAACCGGCCGTGGCTGTTGAAGCTGCACGGCTCCCTCGATGAACTGAACCGTCAGGACCATATCGTCTTGACCCGCCCCGATTACATGAGCTTGGCGCGAGATCGAAGCGCCCTTTTCGGGATCGTCCAGGCTCTGCTTGTCACCAAACACCTTCTTTTCGTGGGTTATTCACTCAGCGATGAAGACTTTCATCAGCTCGTGGATGAGATCCGTATCGCGATCGGATCGCCGGACTCCGAGCACGTCCTGGGCACCGTGTTGACCACCTCTAAGCCTCGATCCACCGATGAAATAGGCGGACGGCGGGTGTCGGAATAAGGAAAGTGCCCTCTGAGCTGGGATGATTGGAGTTCTCACACACTAATCTGACCAGCACAAGAAAGGCACTT
>JAUPKM010000262.1 GCA_030837445.1 Actinomycetota bacterium | reverse complement strand
TGCGGTTGTCTCGCCACACCCAGGTGATCGTGGTGACACACCTGCCGCAGGTCGCGGCTTTCGCGGACTCTCAGATCGTGGTGGCCAAGGGTGACGACGGTCGAATCACCTCCTCCAGCGTAGAGCTGGTCACCGGGGAGACCCGGCGTCGGGAGATCGCTCGAATGTTGGCGGGCCAAGATGCCTCCGCCCACGCCCTCGCGCATGCAGACGAGCTCCTCGCTCTGGGCGCCGCCGAGGTTCAGGGGTAGTCGGCTGTTACCGTGGTGATCCGTGGATCGATCACTCTCCCGCGGCTCAGCGGGTCGCCGCCAGAGCACCCGTCATCTCTTTGTCACCGGTGGCGTTGCCTCCTCGCTCGGGAAGGGCCTGACCGCCTCCAGCTTGGGTCAACTTCTCACCGCCCGCGGGTTACGGGTGACGATGCAGAAACTGGACCCCTACCTCAACGTCGACCCTGGCACCATGAATCCGTTCCAGCATGGCGAGGTGTTCGTCACCGACGACGGCTCCGAGACCGACCTGGACATCGGTCACTACGAACGTTTCCTCGGCGCCAACCTGGGCCAGGCCGCGAACGTGACCACCGGCCAGGTGTACTCCTCAGTGATCGCCAAGGAACGTCGTGGCGACTACCTAGGGGACACGGTGCAGGTGATCCCACACATCACAGACGAGATCAAGGTCCGGATCCGGGCATTGGCCACCGACGACGTTGACGTGGTCATCACCGAGGTCGGTGGAACGGTAGGCGATATCGAGTCGTTGCCATTCTTGGAAGCCGTGCGGCAGGTGCGCCAGGATCTTGGTCGCGAGAACGTATTCTTTCTGCACGTCTCGTTACTGCCCTACATCGGACCGGCTGGCGAACTGAAGACCAAGCCGACTCAGCACTCGGTTGCGGCCCTCCGCTCGATCGGTATCCAGCCCGATGCCATCGTGTTGCGGGCGGACCGGCCGGTTCCCGACGACATCAAACGCAAGATCTCCAGGGCCTGTGACGTCGATGCCGATGCGGTGGTCGCGGCGGTGGATGCCCCGAGCATCTACGACATACCCAAGGTGCTGCACTCCGAGGGACTCGACGCCTACGTCGTGCGACGGTTGGATCTGCCTTTCCGGGACGTAGACTGGACTCGCTGGGACGACCTGCTACGGCGCGTTCACCGACCTGCCCACGAGGTGACATTGGCGTTAGTCGGCAAGTACGTCGACCTGCCCGACGCCTACCTGTCGGTGACCGAGGCCCTCCGGGCCGGCGGCTTCGCCAACGACTGCCGGGTTAACCTGCGGTGGGTTGCCTCGGACGACTGCGCTACCACGGACGGGGCACGAGCGGCCCTCGCGGACGTCGACGGTATCTGTGTTCCGGGCGGTTTCGGGGTGCGCGGTATCGAGGGGAAGCTCGGCGCCCTGCGGTACGCCCGTGAGCACCGGATTCCCACCCTGGGTCTGTGTCTGGGGCTGCAATGCATGGTGATCGAATTCGCTCGGGACGTCGTCGGCCTGCTGGACGCCAATTCCGCCGAGTTCGACCCGGCCACGACACATCCGGTGATCGCCACCATGGTCGATCAGCACGACGTCGTCGCGGGGCAGCGCGATATGGGCGGGACCATGCGGTTGGGTCTCTACCCGGCGCGGCTGGCGGCAGGCACGCTGGTGCGTGAGGCGTACGGGGTGCCGGAGGTATCCGAACGCCACCGGCACCGGTACGAGGTCAACAACGAGTTCCGGGAGGCGCTCACCGAGGCGGGACTCGTCTTCTCCGGGACGTCCCCGGACGGCCGCTTGGTGGAGTACGTCGAGCTGCCCTCGGATCTGCATCCCTACTACGTCGCCACGCAGGCACATCCCGAGTTCCGGTCCCGCCCAACGGCCGCACATCCGCTGTTCGTCGGGCTGGTGAAGGCTGCTCTGGCGCGGCGGGCAGCCGCGACCCACGCCACGACGCCGGTGCTGTCGGTATGAGGTCACGGCGCCACCTCGTTACAGTCTGTGTCAAGGCGACGAGCGCATGAACCAGTGGGCTGGGTCAGTCCGCGATGAAGACGTCGACATCCCGGTGACAGCGTCGGTGGACCGCTTCCGCGGCCAGATCTGGGGTGTCCGGTCGGACGATATCCAAATCTATGGACATCACGTCACCCGCGACTTCGTGGTTCATACCGGAGCTGTGGGGGTGATCGCGCTGGACGAGCACGACCGCGTGTTGTTGGTGCGGCAGTACCGCCACCCGGTCGGTCAATACCTTTTCGAGCCACCGGCCGGGCTGTTGGACAAGGCGACCGAGGACCCATTGCGGGCCGCCCAGCGGGAACTGGCCGAAGAGGCGGGATTCCAGGCTTCCCAATGGCATGTGCTGGTTGACTTCTGCAACTCCCCGGGCGGGTCCTCGGAGACTTTCCGCTGCTACCTCGCGCGCGGACTGGCGGCGCTGCCGGAGGGTCGGCACCTCACCGGCGAGGCGGAAGAAGTGGACCTCCCGCAGGCGTGGCTGACCCTTGACGACGCTCGGGCCGCGGTGCTGGCAGGGGATCTGCAGAACCCGACAACGGTCGCTGGTGTGTTGGCTGCGTGGAGCGCCCGGCAGACAGACTGGGACACGCTGCGGCCGGCAACTGCCCCGTGGCCACGTCGGCAACGGGTGGTGTCCTCCGGTCGTTCATTCAACGTTGAGCGCTCTTAGCGACTAGCGTTGACGGACTGCCCTCGATCAGGCAGTCTCGACTGCGTCCGCCGTCAGCGGCACCAGAGCGATCCGGAGGAGTCCCATGAAGGTCGGCGTTCCCCGCGAGGTCAAGAACCACGAGTATCGGGTGGCCATCACCCAGGCGGGGGTGTTGGAACTCACCCGTCATGGTCACGAGGTCTACATCGAACGTGACGCCGGAGTCGGCTCCAGCATCTCCGATGCGGAATTTGTCGAAGCGGGGGCCACGATCCTGCCTACGGCTGACGACGTTTGGGCCACCGGTGACCTGATCCTGAAGGTCAAGGAACCGATCGCAGAGGAGTACCACCGGATGCGCAGGGACCAGGTGCTGTTCACCTACCTGCACCTGGCCGCGTCCCATGAATGCACCGACGCTTTGATCAAGGCTGGTACGACCGCGATTGCCTACGAGACGGTCGAACTGCCAGACCGCAGCCTGCCACTGCTCGCACCCATGTCGGAGGTCGCGGGTCGGCTGGCGCCACAGGTCGGTTCGCATGCACTGATGCGGGCACACGGGGGTCGCGGCGTGCTGATGGGTGGCGTGTCCGGCGTGCACGCCGCGAAGGTGGTGGTGATCGGCGCAGGTGTCTCCGGCAACAATGCGGCCGCGATCGCGTTGGGGATGCAGGCGGAGGTGCTTATCCTCGACAGCAACGTGGCGCGATTGCGGTATGTGGACGCGATCTATCAGGGGCATATGCAGACGGTTGCCAGCAACGCTTGGGAGATCGAGCGGTGCATCCTGGACGCCGACTTGGTGATCGGCGCTGTGCTGGTGGCCGGGGCGAAGGCTCCGAAGCTTGTCAGCAATGAGCTGGTGTCGAGGATGAAGCCGGGCTCGGTGCTGGTGGATATCGCGATCGACCAGGGCGGCTGCTTCGAGGATTCCACCCCGACGACCCATGCGGAGCCCACCTTCCCGGTGCACAACTCGCTCTTCTACTGCGTGGCGAACATGCCGGGTGCCGTACCGCACACCAGCACCTGGGCTCTGACCAACGTCACCCTGCCCTACGTTGTGGCGTTGGCCAACAAGGGCTGGAAACAAGCCTGCATCGATGACAGGGCTCTCGCGCTGGGGCTCAATGTGCACGACGGTGAGATCACCTATGAAGCCGTCGCGGAGGCCTTCGAATTGCCCTACACGCCGTTGGCAGAGGTCCTCGGCTGAGACCCCCGCGGACCGCCTTCGGTGCGGGGGTTGACGCATTCCTCGCCCACCTGCAGGTCGAGCGAGGCTTGCGACCCAACACGATCGCCGCCTATGGCCGGGATCTGGGGCGTTACCGCAACTTCTGTGCGGCCGCCGGCGTCGCGGACATCCGTGGCGTGGGGCAGCCGCTGGTGGAGGATTTCCTGGTGTCGTTGGCGGTCGACTCGGAGCAGGGGTCTGCGCTGTCGCCGACATCCGCCGCCCGGACCTTGGCCGCCGTTCGGGGACTGCACGGGTTCGCGGTGGCCGAGGGTTGGCGAACAACTGATCCGACCGCGCAGGTCGCGCCGCCCCGGACGGCCGCCCGGCTACCCAAGGCGATACCGCTGGCTGACGTCGAGGCGCTGATCGCAGCGGCCGCAGCGGGTGAGCCACCGCTGGGGTTGCGCGATGCGGCGCTGGTGGAGGTGTTGTACGGCACGGGTGCCCGGATCTCTGAGGTGGTGGCGTTGGATGTCGACGACCTGCCGCTGGCCGAGTCGGTGTTGATGTTGCGGGGTAAGGGCGACAAGGAGCGGCTGGTACCGATGGGCCGGCATGCGGCAGCCGCCATCGATGCCTACTTGATCAGAGGTCGCCCCGCTCTGTCCGCGCGCGGCAAGGCCTCGCCGGCGCTGTTCCTGAATGCTCGAGGTGCGCGGCTGACCCGACAGAGCGGTTGGGGGGTGCTGCGCCGGGTGGCGCAGCGGGCACAACTCGAGGTCGAGGTGTCCCCGCACACCCTTCGGCACTCGTTTGCCACCCACATGCTCGACGGTGGTGCGGATGTTCGGGTGGTTCAGGAATTGCTGGGCCATGCGTCGGTGACGACCACCCAGATCTACACGCTGGTCACCGCGCAGCGACTTGCCGAGGAGTACGCCACCTCGCACCCGAGGGCGCGCTGACACCGTCCGTCGTTTCTGGTGACGATACGGTTACCCGGTGGAACACGAGCCGGCTGCGGCTACCCAGCCAGCCGAGGCAACTGATGTCTTCTCTGTCCGGCTGGACGAGTTCTCCGGGCCGTTCGACCTGCTGTTGAATCTCATCGCCAAGCACAAACTCGAAGTTACCGAGCTTGCGCTGCACCAGGTCACCGATGACTACATCGGCTACATCCGGGCGCAGGGGGTGGACTGGGACCTCGATGAGACGACCGAGTTTCTGGTGATCGCGGCGACGTTGCTGGACCTCAAGGCCGCCCGGCTACTGCCCAGCGGTGAAGTCGAAGATGCCGAGGACCTGAGCCTGTTCGATGCGCGCGATCTGTTGTTCGCCAGGTTGCTGCAGTACCGCGCCTTCAAATCGGTGGCCGTGCTGCTGGCTGAAGCGATCGCCAGCGCGGGTCGGCGGGTGCCACGGTCGGTGACGCTGGAGCCGCAGTTTGCCCAACTTCTGCCGGACGTGGTGTTCGGCCTTGGACCGCAGGCGTTTTCCGTCGTGGCGGCTGCAGCTTTGGCCCCGAAGGTGGAGCCGGAGGTGTCGGTCGCCCACATTCATGCACCACTGGTGAGTGTCCGGGAACAGGCGGC
>JAUPKM010000034.1 GCA_030837445.1 Actinomycetota bacterium | reverse complement strand
CGCTGGCAACACTTCTTCAACGTCATCTTCATGATGTTCATCATTAGGGCCGGGCTGCAGATCCTGGCAGACCATCCCCGGCTATACCTCAATGCCGGTAGTCGTCCTGGCACAGAGTGGCTGCGTCTTCGCGGGCCGGTTCCGGCGGACAGAATGGACAAGCAGAAGCCGGAGCAGGTCTGGACGGCCAAGGATGACTCGGTGGCGCTGCCGGGTTGGCTGGGCTTGCCAGGTATCCGCCACTCCATCGGTCTGGCGAGGTGGTGGCACTTCAGCTTTGATCTGCTTTGGGTCGTCAACGGGATCGTCTTCTTCGTGCTGTTGTTCAGCACCGGCCAGTGGCAGCGCCTCGTGCCGCGGTCGTGGGACGTCTTCCCCAATGCGCTGTCCACTGCTGTCCAGTACCTCTCACTCGACCTGCCCGCGAACGAAGGGTTCAGCCACTACAACGGTCTGCAGTTGCTGGCCTACTTTCTGACGGTCTTCGTGGCAGCTCCGCTGGCGCTGGTGACCGGTCTGCTGCAGTCGCCCTCCATAGCCGGCAAGCTCGGCCTCGCTGCGGGTCCGCTCAACCGACAGGTCGCACGCACGATCCACTTCGGCGTCCTCATCTGGATGGTCTTCTTCATCGCGATGCACACCGTGATGGTGTGGATCACCGGCCTCGTAGGCAACGTCAACCACATCACGCTGGGGACCAACACCGACTCATGGTGGGGAGTGGCACTGTATGCGGCCTGGATGCTAGTGGTGGTCGTGCTCTGGCTGTGGGCCTCGCCGTTCACGCTGCGCCATCCGCGTCGGGTGCAACACGCCGGTCGGTTCATGATCGGGTGGCTGAAGGCGTTCATGGAGTGGTGGGATCCGAGGGCCACCTACGACAAGGGCGACATCTCCCCGTACTTCTGGCCCAACGGCGAGCTTCCGACGTCAGCCGAGTTCGCCTCGTTGCAGGCTTCCGGGTTCGGGGGTTTCAGGCTCCGCATCGACGGGTTGGTCGAACACCCCGTCGAGTTGTCCTTCGCCGAGTTGCAGGCGATGCCCAAGCGAACGCAGATCACCCAGCACTACTGCATCCAGGGCTGGTCTGGAGTGGCGGAATGGGGCGGAGTCGCGATGGCCGATCTGCTCGATCTCGTCACGCCGCAACCGAAGGCCAATTGGGTGGTGTTCTACTCGTTTGCGGAGGGCCCGGTCGGAGGGCGTTACTACGACTGTCACCGGATCGAGAACATGCACCACGAACTCACGATTCTTGCCTACGAGATGAATGGCGAGCTGCTCCCGCTGGTCCATGGCGCGCCCCTACGATTGCGCGACGAGGTGGAGTTGGGGTTCAAACAGGTGAAATGGGTCCAGGCGATCGAGTTCGTCGAGAGTTTCGAACATCTTGGTGCCGGTCAGGGCGGTTACAACGAGGACCAGGAGTTCTACGGTTATCGGATGCCCATCTGATACTGCGGCGGCCGCGATCGGCTAGCTGGGAATCGGCTCGAAGACGGCACTGAAATGGCGCAGGGACTTCGGCTCTCGGACGATCCGATAGCCGGGCAGGCCCGCGGCGGAGGCGGCGACCTGCTGGCAGACCTCGATCACGTAGTCGATGTGACTCTGAGTGTAGGTGCGTCGGGGGATGGCCAGTCGGACCAACTCCATCGCGGCGGCCGCTTCGGTCCCGTCCGGGTGGCGGCCGAACATCACGGAGCCGATCTCACAGCCACGCACGCCGCCGGCGACGTAGAGCGCTACCGCCAGTGACTGACCCGGGTATTCCAACGGTTCCAGGTGGGGCAGCATCGCCCTTGCATCCAGGTAGACCGCGTGCCCGCCGATCGGTTGCATCACGGGGATGCCGGCAGCCGCCAGCGCCTCACCCAGATAGCCGGTGGATCGAATCCGGTAGCGCAGGTAGTCGTGGTCGACTACCTCGGTCAGGCCCTGCGCGAGGGCCTCCAGATCTCGGCCCGCCAGCCCGCCATAGGTCGGGAATCCTTCGGTCAAGATGAGCAGGTTGCGACACGATTCGGCTAGATCGTCGTCATTGACCGCGAGCCAACCACCGATGTTGCCCATCGGGTCCTTTTTGGCACTCATGGTCATACCGTCGGCCAGCCCCGCGATCTCCCGGACAATGTCGGCAACTTGTCTGTCCTGTTGACCGGGTTCCCGCTGGCGAATGAACCACGCGTTCTCAGCGAACCGGCAGGCGTCGAGGATCAACGGCTTGCCGTGTCGGTGCGCCACCTCGCTGACGGCCCGGATGTTGGCCAGACTGACCGGCTGGCCGCCGCCGGAATTGTTGGTGATGGTCAGCATCACCGCCGGGACCAGGTGGCCTCGTGCTGTCAGCAGCCTGTCCAGCGCCGAGGTGTCCATATTGCCTTTGAACGGATGTCGGGAGGCAGGATCGCGGCCTTCCGCTATCACCAGATCCAGCGCTTCCGCCCCCGTGTACTCGACATTCGCTCGGGTGGTGTCGAAGTGGGTGTTGTTGGGTACGACTTTGCCTGGCCCACCTATCACGCCGAACAGGATCTTCTCGGCCGCGCGGCCCTGATGGGTCGGGATGATGTGCTTGAACGGGAACAGGTTCTGCACAGCGCCGCGGAAGATGTCGAACGACGGGGAGCCCGCGTAGGACTCGTCTCCGTGCTGAATCGCTGCCCATTGGTCTCGGCTCATCGCCCCGGTGCCGGAATCCGTCAACAGGTCGATCATGACATCGCGCGCCGATAGGCCGAACAGGTTGTATCCGGCTGCCCGGATCGCGTCCCGCCGTTGGTCGGGTTCAGTCAGTCGAAGCGGTTCAACGGAGTGGATACGAAACGGTTCAATGATCGTCCGGAAGGCCATGTTCGCACCGTATCGGTTGGGGTACTGGTCCGGTTTGCGTGTTCGCTACGGATACCGGATCGCTCCGAACCGACCTAGAGTGCGTTCCATGCGACTCCCTCGTCACCATGCTGCCTCAACCGACCGTCCATCAAAGGTCCGGGTAGGCGCCCTCGCCACAGTCTTGGTTCCGCTGACGCTGGTCGCCACCGCGATCCCGGCGACGGCAACGGTAACGGCCAGCGTTGCCGCAGCGGTCCCAGCAGACGGCGGGCTCACAATCACGGTGGTCAACAAGAATCCCGCCTACAGCGATGCTCAAACCTTCGTGTCCGCCACCGGAAACGGGACCGGCGCGGCGCAGTTGCCGCTGTCGCAGCGATCGACGTTCAAGGTCGACAGCCTGAGCTCGGGACGGGTGCGGGTCTCGCTCGGCAAGCCACTGTCGGGCCCGGCCTTTCCCAGCCCCGACAGCTCTGACGTCCGATTCGACACGGTGGAGCTGACCTACCCCGGCGTCGCCAACCTGACGGCAGTCGACATGCTCGGGATACCGATGGATATCGAGGCATTCGACTCCAGTGGGAAGTTGGTCGGCTCCAAGAAGTGGGCCTGCTACACCGACAAGGTGCAGCAGGCGCTGAAGTCCCGCCTGACGGCCGCTGGCGGCGACTACAACAAAGCCGTTCGCAAGGACAGCAACGGCAATTTCCTGAGGCTCGTGTCGCCGAATATTGTCAGCGGCGCCCATCCCAGCGGCTACCCGACGTTTGAAACCTATGTGGCCTCGCTGAAGGGGAAGCCGCTGACGATCCGCGGCCACGCCATGGGGCAGGACTACCGGTATACGGGTGCTTTCGCCAATGACCCCGCCGATCCGGGCGGTCCCGGCTCGTTGGTGTTGACCGACCAGAGCGCGAGTCACCTGCCACAGATTTATGTCAAGGGCAGTTCACTGGTGGGTAACAGCAGCAATGATGCGAACGGAATCTACGGCAACAACAGTCCATACTTCGTCGGAGGCGTGCAGCACTCTGGCAACGATGTGTACGGCGCCGTCTATCGTGACCTGGTCGCCGGTTTTGCGTACGGATTCTGGGGGAGTCCCAGCTACGGCAATGACAATGGGCGCTTCAACGTCAGCGCGGCGCCCGGACCGTTCGAAGGTGCGCAGCCCACCGCACCCAACTACAACGTGTGGGCGGCAACCCTGTGGCCCCTGACTGACGCCTACGGTTTCCCGTACGGTGACACGTTTAACGACAATGAGGCCCGCAACCCGATCGTCCAGTTGCCGACCAACGGGACGTTGAAGATCACCATCGATCCCGACACGAGTCCGGCCGGTTGCGGCGCGACCCCGACGCCGACCCCGACGCCGACGCCGACCCCAAAGCCGACGCCGACGCCGACTCCTAAGCCGACGCCTACGCCGACGCCGACGCCGACCCCAAAGCCGACGCCGACGCCGACCCCAAAGCCGACGCCGACGCCGGTGGTGCCGACTGCCTATGGCCGAGTCGAGGCTGAGGCTGTGGCGGTCAACAGTGGTGGGTTGGTCCAAGGCGGGAAGGTCACGGGTCTGGGTAATGGGGATTCGCTGGGCTTCGGCAGTTTCGATTTCGGAGCCGGCGGCTTGTCCCAGGTGCATTCCCTGGTGTCCGGCGGTTCGTCTGGATCGGGTTTGGTGAACT
>JAUPKM010000261.1 GCA_030837445.1 Actinomycetota bacterium | reverse complement strand
CGGCGGTGGCCACGACCTCGCCCAGCCAGACGCCCCACCCCGTCCGGACCTGGGTGGAGGGTTGCCAGGCGGGTTGGCCGAACATCAGGTCGGCCAGCGCCACCCCGGCCAGAGCGCCAGCAATTTGCGAGAGGACGTACAAGCCGCCCTCTCGCACTGGCATTTCCCGTTCCGAGGTGGCCACGGCCGTGACCGCGGGATTGAAGTGCGCACCCGAGATCGGCCCGAGAGTCCAGATCAGGACGCCAAGTCCGGCGACGGTGGCCACCGCGTTGATCAGCAACACCAGCGCCAGGTTGTCGGTCAGCTCGGTCCCCATGATTCCGGAACCGACGACAACGGTGACCAGCAGTCCCGTGCCAAGGAACTCTGCGGCCAGCCGGCGCGCGAGCGGATGGGAGGTCATCGGTCGGCGGCGATCCCCGCAGTCAGTGGCGCAGCAGCGGCGGAAGTATCGACGGTCGCGGCGGGACTGCAGCATGGAGCTGCTGCCTCGAGAAGTGGAAGCGTGGTCGTGGCCGGTTGTGGGTTGGCGGGGTCGTCGTCCTTGACCGTGTAGATCTCCCAAGGGGCACCCGCCGGGTCGGAGATCCAGACCTTGTCCTGCAGGGCGTAGCAGCAGGTTGTGTCCGACTCCTCGAAGGTGGCCAGTTCGGCTTCGACCAGCCGCGCTGTGGCGGCGTGCACCTCCTCGGGGCTGTCGACCTCGACTCCCAGGTGGTTCAGCGCACCTACTGGACCTGTCCCTCGCGCTTCGGCCGGGACTTCGATGAGGACAAGTTTCAAGGCCGGATCGGCCACCACGAAATTGGCGTAGCCAGGCCGGCGCTTATGAGGTTGGACGCCGAACACGGTGGAATAGAAGGCCACCGAAGCGTCCAGGTCCGCAACGTTCAACGCCAACTGCACTCTGGACATAACAGTCACTCCATCACTATATTGATACCTGTCGATCCAAAGTGTGACCCACGCATTGATGATTGTCAATACAGTAGTGCACCCGAAGGGGAGGACGCGAGTGGATCCCGCAATGAGTGACCTTGGCCCCAGTTCTGGCTCGGGAACTGGTCCGGACTGCTGTCCGACGGGACTCGCACGTCCGCTGGATCGCGGTAGTGCCGAGGAACTGGCCAGGTTGTTCAAGGCCGTGTCGGATCCCGCGCGGCTGCAGCTGTTGGCGTTGATCCGCGCGAGCGACGCTGGTGAAGTCTGCGCGTGCGACCTCACTGCGCCGCTCGGACTGTCCCAACCCACTGTCAGCCACCACTTGAAGATCCTGACCGAGGCAGGGCTCATCGCCCGAGAGCAGCGGGGAACCTGGGCTTGGTTCTCGCTGGTGCCTGGGCGGTTGCAGGAACTGGCCGCGGTCTTCGCGTAGGTCGCAAGCTTCGTTGTGGAGGTGAACCGGGGTGGAAGCGGTCGGAACACCTGACACGGCGGTAATGACGCGGCTGTCGCCGTTGAACCGGCTCCTGCCGGTGTGGATCCTGCTCGCCATGGCGGCCGGGCTATTGCTGGGGAAGCTAGTCCCCGCCGCGCAGGACGCTTTGGACGCTGTGAAAGTTGGCCAAACGTCCCTTCCGATCGCACTGGGCCTGCTGTTGATGATGTACCCGGTGTTAGCGAAGGTGCGCTACGAGGACATGGGCCACGTCACCGGGGATCGGCGGTTGCTGTGGCTGTCACTGCTCCTCAATTGGGTCATCGGACCGGCGTTGATGTTCGCGCTCGCCTGGACGTTCCTGGCGGATCAGCCGGCCTTCCGTACCGGCCTTATCGTGATCGGGCTCGCACGCTGTATCGCGATGGTGTTGATCTGGAACGACCTGGCGTGCGGCGATAGCGAGGCTGCCGCGTTGCTGGTGGCACTGAACTCGGTGTTCCAGATCATCGCCTACGCCCTGCTCGGCACGTTCTACCTGAAGATCCTGCCCGGCTGGCTTGGCCTGGACACCCAGGACGTGACCTTCTCCACCTGGGAGATCAGCAAGGCGGTGCTCATCTTTCTAGGCATCCCGCTGGTGGCCGCGTTCCTCACCCGACGGATCGGCCTGCGCACCAAGGGGCGGCAGTGGTACGAGACCAGGTTTCTCCCCCGGATCGGCCCCTGGGCCCTCTACGGGCTGTTGTTCACCATCGTCGTGATGTTCGCGCTGCAGGGAGATGCCATCCTTAGCGACCCGATATCCGTGGTCCGGATCGCGATCCCGCTGCTGGTCTACTTCGCAGTCATGTGGGGGGTGTCGTTCTATCTCGGCACTCGCTCACACCTGGGTTACCCCAAGACCGCGACGCTGGCGTTCACAGCGGCGGGCAACAACTTCGAACTCGCCATCGCGGTGAGCATTGCCGTCTGGGGGGTGACCTCCGGGCAGGCCTTGGCTGGTGTGATCGGGCCGCTGATCGAGGTTCCGGCGTTGGTGGCGTTGGTCTACCTGTCGCTGTGGTTGAAGCGGAGGTAGGATTCCCGGCAACCCACCACGTGAGGATTACTTGAGTTCATGCGCACGACACGGACGATTGCGACCCTCTCCGCCCTCTCTGCAACCGTCGCCCTAGTGGCGGGGGGCTGTGGCAACTCCTCGAGCCCGGCTGCATCGTCGTCGGCTGCGTCGTCGGGGGCGGCCTCCTCGCAGGCTCCGCTGCCTGGTGAGGCGGCCGTACGCACGGCTATGGAAAGCCTGACCGCCCCGGGCGGCCCACCAGGTGTGATCACGGTCATCCAAGCGGGTGCCGACCGACGCGAGATCGGGGTTGGCCTCGCCAACGTCGAAACCAACCAGCCGATGACCGGTGCCGCGACGACGCGGATCGCCAGCATTTCCAAGGCCTTCAACGGAGCGGTCATCTTAAGTCTGGTGGCCAGCGGCAAGTTCGCGCTGTCCGACACTGTCGCCACCCTGCTGCCCACCGCCCCTGCATCCTGGGGGAAGGTCACCCTGGCGCAGGTATTGCAGCACACCAGCGGTCTACCCGACTACATCAAGAGTCCGGCGTTCATCAAGGAGTTGGTGGCGAACCCGCAGATGCAGCGGACCCCCGAGCAGTTGATCGGCTACGTCGCCGATCAACCCCCGGCTTTCCCGGCGGGCACCCAGTACCTCTACTCCGACACAGACAACATCGTGGCCGGATTGATCGCGGAGAAGGCGACTGGTAAGCCTTACCCGGACGTGCTGACCAGCCTTGTCACGGAGCCTCTCAACCTCCCCGGGACTGAGCTTCCCGCCACCTCTGCGATGCCCGACGGATTCATCCATGGCTACGAACCGGCCGACCCGGCGGACCCGGCGGAAGCTTCCCCCGCCGCCGCTTCGGCGTCCGCCGCCGCCTCGGCTGCCGCCGCCCAGCCCACCGATGTCAGCGACC
>JAUPKM010000260.1 GCA_030837445.1 Actinomycetota bacterium | reverse complement strand
CCTGCGGCTTCCGCAACACCGAGAACTCACGCCGCCGGATACGCTTCCACTGCACCCGCGCCCAGCGGGCCAGCACCAGATTCACCACCGAGCACCTGCCCGGTTAACTTCGAAGAGCCCGCAAACCCTTGGATGCTGCCCGTAACGGCACCAGTACTTTTCGCGGTCATGGAAAATTCTGACCGGCTAGCCAAAGCTCTGCGCGAGATCCTCACCAAGATTGCCCGGATCGTCAACCAGAACTCGACCAGGAATATCGAAACCCTCGCTGCACCGACTCCTGCCCAGGTTGAGCAGTCAGCGCTTCCCGAAAGGCTGCTCTACCCCCTCCCGGAAGCCCAGCAACGACTCGGGGGCATCAGCCGCACAACGCTTTACGGTCTGATCGGGCGCGGTGACCTAGCAGTCGTCAAGATCGGCAATCGCAGTTTCATCACCCAGGCTGCGCTGACCGACTTCGTCGCACGGCTAAGCCAGACCGCAAGCACAGGAAGCTGACGCTTGCCTTCAGTGGCCTCCAGCACCCGCCTGACCGCTTTGACCGTGGGGGTAGAGACCACGAGACCGCAGTCGATCCTCGATGTTGTCGTTGTGCGCGTGGAACTCCGCTGCGGAGTCGGGTCCGGCGATGATGAGATATTCCTTGATCGCATCCAGGTGATCGAAGGACCCGTCCGCCGAAATGACGACATGGCGGTCGTTGGTCATGCGATGCGTCGCATAGAACTCCAGGGTTGGTAGCCCTGCGGTGTCGGGGTCGACGCGGTAGGTGATCGCCCAGCCGTCCTGGCGGATAGTTCGTCGGATGCCGACAACGACATCCTCCGCTGTGATGCGGATATTGAAGCGGTCGAAGTAGGCGTCGAAGGCTTCCGCGATCCGACGCTGCGCAGCCCCTGGGTGGCTTTGATCGGTACTCATGCTTGGCCACCGTCCGAGTTCTGTTGCACCAGTTCGCTGAATGCGACCCGGTCGCCCTTGCCGAGGAGATCGAGGGCGTGCAGCACCTCCTGGCGGCTGCGCTCGTCGGCGAACAGCCACGCGCTCTCGTCCCGATCCAACTCAAGCAACGAGGCGGCACGGTCCCCCGCCCTGATCCGTCTGCCGCCTTCAGGAGCGCACACAGCGGCCACCCTTGCTGGCCCGTCGTCGGGATAGGTCAACTCTAGGTAGGCATCCCAGGTTTTCCTGTCGTCCTCGTCCAATGCGTAGTCGTGACCGCGCTGCGGAACGACCATGCGGTCACCGTTGAGATGACACGCCCATCCCGCCACGCACCCCTTCACCGGCTGGATGACATCCACGTAATGTCCGACGTACTGACCACCCAGCTCCAGCTGACCCACGACCTCACCAATGGCCAATACATCCTGCTGATGAGGCTCCGGGTAAAACAGAATTTGATCGCGAACTTGCCGTGCCAACACCGCCGACGGGGCGGTGTCATCCACTGATTCCCCATGACTTCATTATCCTTGGGGGGTCTGACAAAAACCGCTGTTCAGCGGCGGTATTGGGGCATCACTAGAGCAGGTTCATCTGCACGCTGTAGAGCAGGAACGTGACCTTCAGACCTCGGGCCGCCGCGTATGCTTCCACGCGGGCGCGGGCCGCTTTGTTGGGTCGACCGGAAATCACGATGAGGTACGCCGAGTCGTATCCGTGAGTCCGGGCGTAGGCATCGAGATTGTCGAGATAACGCTGGGACTGCCCCTCGGCGCGATCATCAGGCTTACCCGGCTTGAGTTCGATCCCAACGAGTTCCTTTTCCCTTTGGACCGTGCGATGACACAGCATGTCAATCTTTCCCTCACCGCCGCCCAGCCGGACTTGCGGCTTGAACCCCTTGAGGCCCAGCTCCTGAAACTTCCTGATCTTCGTGCGGTTAGTCCACACGAAGCTCTGCATGGCCGCCTCGTCGGCGAAGGAACAGCCGTCACGACGCGGCAGATCGTCGACCGGCCTGGTGGAATCGAACACAAACACCCGTTCATCGGCCCGCAGGTCGGGGTCGGTGAGCCGTGGATCGGTGGCAATCCCCGCCGCGGTGAATGCGTGCTCGAGTCGGAGCAGCAGTTGCTTAGACCTGCGCTTGGCCCCCGCGCGTCTGATGATCACATCGAGTCGGCTATCACGCGCCTGCGAGGCCGACTGAGATGAGCGCGGCGTAAGCAGCCGCCGGTAGTAGCCGACGCACTCCGCAATCTTCTCTTCGGTCACCGCCATGAAAGTGATCGTGCCAGCCCTGCGGGCCGGCAGGCCAGAGCATGTGGACGATTTGCCCGCAGATGGGTCATAACCGGCGCCTCCGAAGGACGGCCCGTCCCGCGGCACGCCCGAACCACCCAGTCCGGCATTGGACTGCGGTATTCGTCGGACGTGTCGCCAGCCGAGAACCGAGACAACCGGCCTAGGGCACGACTACGACGACCCTAAGTCGCCGGCTTTAGCACCACCAAAGGGGCCAAGGCCGCGACACTGCTCGTCTAGGGAAAGCACAGGCGACCTTTTCGCCCGAACCGATAGCCGCTCCTCCACCCACCCCCAGTCAACCCGCTCCTGCTCCAACCGCACCCGCTCCCCCAGAGCGCCTTCGACAAGCTCCGCATACAAATCCCGCTCATCAGCAGTCAGCCGGGTCAGGGCCGACCGCGTCGGACGGTCCTCGGTCACCCAGCGGTCGCGGTGGGCCAGCAGCGTCTCGCGGTCCATCAGCACTGATCGTGCCTGCTGGAGCCAGGCCCGCAGCCGGTCGAGGATCGCGAATCCGTGGGTGTCGATGTCGCCCCAGTAGATGACCTCTGCGTCGGCCAGCCACGGCAGCCGGCCGACGCTGTCGACGTCGAATCCCCTACCCCAGAACACGATCCCGTCATCGGGGACGTCGACGCTGAGGTAGCTGATCTCGTTCTCCACAACGATCGCCACCCGTGGTCGTAGCTGCAGTCGCGCCAACTCCTCGGACCGCACTGCCAGTTCGGTCACGGCAGCCCGCAGACCCAGCGTCGCTGCGGGGCGAAACCGCACCAGTCCCGGCTTCGACCGGAGGCCTAGCTCGGAGAGAAACCCCGAGGCCGTCGCTGACACCCCCAACATCGAGGCCAGCACCGGCCGATGCTTCTCGGCGAACTTCGTGTCCACACCGGGCGCACTGATTTCCCGCAAATAGACCTGCGAACCGCGATGCTCGTCGAGCCAGATGTAAGCGGCGATCAGCCGCGGCATCTCATCGAACAACTCCAGCGCCCGGTGCGGCTTGTCGACAACCCATGATCGCACCGGCGGGCGCCCGTCCACCAGCGCCAACAACTCATCGAACCGGCGAACCGTCGCCACCACACCCAACAGAGCCCATGCCTGCTCGAAGGAAGCAACCACCGCACGCACAGGAATCTGATTGCGGCCGATCTGTCTGCCGCCGATCGACTGCCACTCCAGGGTGTAGCGGCTGTCATCCCGCCGGCCGGCATCGAGAGCGGCGATCCACTCGCGGACGGCGCCGACATCGTCGCCGATCTGCGACGGCTTGGGCCCGCGCAACGGCACCTCGATGGCAACGAACGGCAAACCCTCGGCGTGCGCGCGCAGCAGGGATGCGTCCTCCCACCGCCGCATGACCTTGGCGGCGATGTCCGCCGCCGTAGTCCAACTCACGACCGCCGGCCGTCCCGTCGGGTGCGGTACTCCTCGATGGTCATCGTCTGGATCAGGGAGAACTGTCCGGTCGGATTGTCTACGTAACCAATGGCTTTCACGTAGTGCTCGATGACGTGGACCTTCTGCAGCGGTGTGACGATGAGCAGTTGCAGCCCGAGGGTGGCGAACAGCTG
>JAUPKM010000033.1 GCA_030837445.1 Actinomycetota bacterium | reverse complement strand
GCGTCGGTCGCCACGACGTAGGCGGGCATCCGGGTTCCTCGCTCGGCGGACAGCGCCTCGGCCGTCGTCGTGCGCCAGGCGCGGAGATTGTCCAGCAACTCCACATCGGCGTCGCCGGGGCACGTTCGACATCGACCCAGGGTGCGCTCGGCGCCGGTGCTCAACCCGACCCCGCACACCCGACATGCAGCCAACTTCGCGGTGCGCGTCCTCGACTGGCCCTTACTCGGCACCTTCGGCTTGGCTCTCGACCCCGGGGTGGCCGCTTCGATCGCGTCCAGGAAGCGGGAACGTTTGCGGCGACGACCTGATGATGCTCGAGCCTCGGCATAGGACAGCTCCAGCTGGCGGGCGGCCCGCGTCACCCCGACGTAGAGCAGCCGCTTCTCCTCGGCGATCTCGGCGTCCGAGTTTGCCGCGCCATGTGGCAATACCCCCTCGTTCAGCCCGACCAGGAACACCGCCTGCCACTCCATCCCCTTGGCCGCGTGCAGCGATGCTAGCGTCACCCCTGCCGCGACCGGCACGTCCTGCTGGGCCGCGCGATCCATCAACTCCGCCACGAAGTCGGCCAGCCCGGCCCCCGGATGGATTCGCTGGAATTCCCTGGCTGCCTCAACCATCGCCGACAACGCCTCCCACCGCTCGCGTTGGGCGCCGGTACCGGCGGGCGGCGCCTGCGCCCAGCCCATCCCACCGACGATGCCCGAGACGGCGGTAACAAGATCGCCACCACTGTCAGTGGCCTTCGCCGCCCCGCGGAACAGGGTCATCGCATCGCGGACTTCCTTCCGCGAGAAGTAGCGGGTGCCGCCGGCGACCTGATACCCGATACCGGCTTCGGCCAGCGCCGCCTCCACCCGCTCGGTCATGGCATTCATCCTGACCAGCACCGCAATCTCCGCCGGCGGCACGCCATCGGCGATCAGCGCGGAGATTCGCCGGACGACTCCGAGCGCCTCGGCCTCCTCATCTGCGTATCCCACGATCCGGACGGCCGGTCCGGGCTCCCGTTGCGACACCAGCCGGACCCCGGCCCCACCGGTCAGGGCCAGCACTTTGTTGGCAGTGGCGGAAATCTCCGGACTGCATCGGTAGGTGCGCTCCAACCGGACCACGCAGGCGTCTGGGTAGCGAGCGGCGAACCCGGTCAGGAAGCCGGGGTCCGCGCCGGCGAAGGTGTAGATGGTCTGCGCTGCATCCCCCACCACGCAGAGGTTCCGATTGTCCCCGAGCCACAACTCCAGCAGGCGCTGCTGCAACGGCGACACGTCCTGATACTCGTCCACAGTCAGGTGCCTCAGACCAGGTCGCAGATGCGCCCCAACCCCGGGCTCGCGCTCCAACAGCGCCACCATGAACAGCAGGACATCCTCGAAGTCGAGCCTGCCGGCGGCGTCCTTCGCCTGTTCGTAGCCGGCGAACACCTCCGCCACCTGGGCTGGTGCCAAACCGGACGGCATATCTCTACCCACCTTCATCGCAGCGACCGCGTAGTCGGAGGGGTGCAGCTGACTCACCTTCGCCCACTCGATCTCGGCGGCCAGATCGCGCACCGCAGTTGGGTCGGTGGGGAATCCGCGCCTCGACGCGGCACCCCCGACCAGCGCCAGTTTGCTCGCCGTGAGTTCGGGGAAATCGCTACCGATGTAGGTGGGCCAGTAGTAGCGCAGCTGGCGAAGGGCCGCCGCGTGGAAGGTGCGCACCCGGACTTCGGGCACCCCCAGCGCCCTTAGCCGCCGGGACATCTCGCCGGCCGCCTTCGTGGTGTACGTGACCGCGACGGAACGGCGCGGGTCATGCTGGCCGCTGAGGACGCCGTAGGCGATCCGGTGCGTTATCGCCCGGGTCTTGCCGGATCCCGCCCCTGCCAACACCACAACGGGTCCATCCAGGGCGAGGGCAGCAAGCCGCTGGTCGGGATCCAACCCGGCAAGCACCTCGTCCGCATCGGTCATGCCCGTGAGTCTGTCACCCGAGGTGGTGGCGCCCCAGGCGCGGGCGGCCCACTGTGGACGGCCGCAGTCCGACCGGCACCGGAGGCGCGAGGTGTATCGCGGTGAGATACTTGGGTCATGGCAGAGACGCGGGACCAGCTGACGATGTACACAACCACCTGGTGCGGTTACTGCCGCCGGTTGAAGGCACAGATGCAGCGCGAGAACATTCCGTTCGTGGAAGTCGATATCGAACACGACCCGGCCGCAGCGGCGTTCGTCGAAAGAGCCAACGGCGGCAACCAGACCGTGCCCACGCTGGCATTTCCAGACGGCACTGTGGCAACGAACCCACCCATAGCCCTGGTGCGGCAGCGAATGGCCTGACCGGGTCGGTTGGGGATCGGGCACGCAACTGCTCGTTGGGTTCCAACAGTTGGAACCCAACGAGCAGTTGCGAAAAGGGTGCTACTCAGCTAGCAGCGCGTAGATATCCTTACGGGTCCGATCGAGCAGCTCCTCGGCCTTCGCGATCTGTTGCTCGGTGCCGACCTTGGCGAGTTGGCTGACTGCCGCTGCCAGGCTGCGGCCGGCTTCGCCGAGCCGACGTCCGGGCTGGCGACCGTCGGCGGCCGCGTCCTTCCACGGCTCGCCCCATTCCGCCCGGCGCTCGTCCACATAGGCGCGACCCTCGGCGGTGAGGCTGAACGACCGTCGGCCGTCCTCCGATTCATTGGGCTCCACCAGTCCCTTGACACTCAGTCGACGAAGCATCGGGTAGATGGCTCCCGGCGAAGGGCTCCATGCACCGTCGCTACGGTCGGTGAGTTCGGCTATCAGGTCGTAGCCGTGCCGTGGCTTCTCAGCGAGCAGCAGCAGGACCGCGGCACGCAGTTGACCGCGGGCAGCGCGTCCCATCCCACGGCCGCGCGGACCGGCGAAGTGCCCGTGAGCGCCACGACGACCCGAGCCTCTGGGCTGCCCGTACTCGACATCCTCCGTCGGGTCGTGATGATGGCGAGCGCAGCTGCTGGCGTCGCCGGTGGCGGGGCTGTCAGTTGTCGGAAACGAGGTCCGGAATGGTGTCCGGTGATTGTGTTTGGTGCGTGACATTGATTCCTCCAGGAGTCAGTTCGGGCGGCCTTTCCGCCCGGGGTGCGCGCGGCGCCTTGTCCTGCGCTGCGGACCACGCCTCGCCGATGCGGTGGGCTGGTCTGGTGCGTGCACTACTCACAGTATGCACACTATCGCGACATAACGCAATAGTAGGTTCTCTGACCTGTTAGAGGTCCAGCGTTGCCCGCACGGCGCAGTGGTCGCTGACCGGCAACGCCAGCACTTCGGCACCCGCGCGGGCAGCCGCGACCTGCTCGACCGTGAGCCCGTCTCCGAGGATGTGGTCGAACTGCACTTTCGGACCGAACGACGGGTAACTGGCCGCCCGGATCAGCTCCGGCCAACCCGTAACCCAACCGGGTAGTCGGCCGGGCAGGTTGAAATCGCCCATCAGCACCACGGGCCTCGGGAACTGCCGGAGCCACAACTTGATCAGGCGCAGTTGCCGGATGTTGTACCCAGGGACGAATGACAGGTGGGCCGCGGCAACGGTCATCGGACCACTGGGCCCGTCGATCACGGCGGCGATCACCCCGCGGGGTTCATCCGGCACCTGCAGCACTCGAGGCCCTCGATCCCCTGGGACCAGCAGCGGCAGCGACAGCGGGGCCGCCGGGTAGACAGCGTGGTGCCAACTGACTACCGGTACCCGGGAGACCAGGCCGACCCCGTACATCGGACCCACCGGGCAACTGGTTGCGGCCTCCAGCCGAGCCGCGTGATCGGCGGGCACGAAGTCACCCCGGTTGCCCGGTGTGCCTCGAACCGTCGGCAGAAACCGCCAATGCCGGGCGCCGGAGGCTTCTGCCGCGATTAGGACCTGGTCGACGTCACCGGAGCGTGGCTGGCCGACGTCAACTTCCTGGATGCCGAGTACGTCCGCATCCAACTCCCGGACCGCGGCGGCCAGGCCATCCACGGTGGGATCGGGCACACGGCCAGGGTCCACCCCAACCACCGGCTGGGAGTGGAGCAGGTTGAAAGTCGCAAGCCGCACCCACCAGACGCTACCTTCCCTGGTGCGCCGAATAGTCGGCCGCCGGTACACCATCGGCGGCGCTCCCTAGGATGACCACGACCACCGGACCCTTCACCGACTTCGCCACCGCAGCCGCCAGACCACCCACACCGCCACTCGCACCCCACGGGGGTTACATGACCACAGCGCCACCCAGACTGATGCTTCTCGACACCGCCTCGCTGTACTTCCGAGCATTCTTCGGCGTGCCCGATTCGATCGTCGCCCCCGACGGCACGCCGGTGAACGCGGTCCGCGGGCTGCTCGACTTCATCTCGCGACTGGTCACGGACTACACCCCGACCGACCTGGTGGCCTGCTGGGATGACGACTGGCGACCGGAATTCAGAGTCGCGGCGATCCCGAGCTACAAGGCGCACCGGGTGGCCACCGACTCGGGGACCGAAGAGGAGGAAGTGCCCGACCTGCTGTCACCGCAGGTGCCGATCATCTCCGACTGCCTCGCCGCACTGGGCATCGCCCGGGTGGGGGCGCCCGGGTTCGAAGCTGACGATGTGATTGCCACCCTGACCGAGCGGGCGGCCGGCCCAGTGCTGATCGTGACCGGGGACCGCGATCTGTTCCAACTGGTGGACGATGCCCGACCCGTCGGCGTCCTGTACACCGCTGCCCGCGGGGTCGGCCGGGCAGAACTGGTAACAGAGGCCTGGATCGCGGAGAAGTACGAAATCCCCGGCAACCGGTATGCGGCCTTCGCGACCCTGCGCGGTGATCCCTCAGACGGCCTCCCCGGTGTTCGCGGGATCGGCGCTAAGACTGCGGCCGATCTACTCAACCGGTTCGGCACAATCGCCGGCATCCAGGCGGCCGCCGCCGATCCGGAGACGACACTGACCCCGTCGGTGAGGCGCAAGATAATCGACGGGGCCGACTACCTACAGATCGCCCCGCAAGTCGTGGAAGTGGTGCGCACTGTGCCCCTGCCAGCGGTGGACTCCCACCTTCCCAAGCGGCCGGCCGACTCCGAACGGCTGGCCGAACTTGCACAGCGATGGGGACTGAAAACGCCGCTCAACGCGCTGGCAGCCGCGCTGGGGCAAGGTGCAGCGACCCCATGAGCCGACAACTCTTGACCGGATTGGCGTTGGCCAGAGCAGGTAGCCGGGCGCCGCTGGAACTCAAGACCAACCCCGAGTGGTGGAACACTGCACTTGCAGCGGGCGCGCTGGGGGTTGCCGTCGCCGGTGACCGGATCGACGCCGATGGTGACGCGCAGCTGAACTGGCTGCCGGTGACCGAGAGCGACAGGAACCGCGCCGTCCTGCTGTCCGAATCCGACCGGGGGATCCGAGTCGCCGTGCTGGCAGATCAGGCCGGTGACTGGCCGAGCCTGCGAGTCGTCGGAACGGAGTTGGCGGACTCGGAGGTCGCGGATGCGACCGCGGCCGTCGCGCTGGCCCACTGGCACGCCCGGCATCCCCGTTGCCCGAGGTGTGGCGGAGTTACCGAGATGCACGAGGCTGGCTGGGCACGGATCTGCCTGCAGGATGAGAGCGTGCACTATCCGCGAACCGATCCGGCGGTGATCGTGCTGGTGCGGGACGCCGATGACCGGGCGTTGCTGGGCCGCCGCGCAGACTGGCCGGCCAACTGGTTTTCCACTCTTGCCGGCTTTGTCGAGGCGGGTGAATCCGCCGAGCAGGCCGTCGTCCGGGAGATCGCTGAGGAGGCAGGCGTCCAGATTCTGCCCGAGTCGCTGGAGTATCGAGGCAGCCAACCGTGGCCGTTCCCGTCGTCCCTGATGCTGGGGTACCACGCCTCGGTTGCGGGCTCGGCGCCGACCACAACACCCGATCTCGACGAGATCGCCGAGGCGCGCTGGCTGACCCGGGCGGAACTTGCCGCCGGCGCCGCCGACGGCACCGTCCGGGTCCCGCCGCCGGTATCGATCGCCCGACACCTGATCGAGGACTGGTTCGGCGACCGCTTGTCCAGCGACTGGTCCCGCCCCTGACCGCGGCGGCAGCCAGAGGAGCACAGCGACCAGGCGAGCTCAGCCGGTCTGCCCGCGCAGCATGGCGGCCACCTCGTCAGGACCCGGCAAATCCGGCTGCGGCACCCTGCTGGAGAGCGCCACAAAGTAGAAGGATGCGGTGACCTGGTCGAGCGGAATCCCTCGCAGCCGTGCCCAGGCGATCCGGTAGACGGCCAACTGCAGCGGGTCTGCCGAGGGAGTGCGGCCGGTCTTCCAATCCACCACCTCCCAGCAGTCGCCGGCTCGGTAGACCGCGTCGATTTGGCCAGTGACCGGTATTCCGCCCAAGGTGATGGTGAACGGATACTCGATCGCGAACGGCGCCCTGTGCGCAAATTCAGACAACTCGAATGCTGCCTGCAGCGCCTCCAACTCCGGCCCGTCGGCGGGCCCCAGTTCGGCATCGGCAGCGCCCTCTATCGGATCGATGAGCGGGCGCTGCTGCCAGCGTCGGGCAACCCAGTCATGAAACCGTGTTCCCAGAGCGGCGGCCGCAGACGGTGGCCGCGGCATCGGCCGGCGAAGTGCCAACGCGAACTCCCCCGGGTCGGCCAATAGCAGCTGTGCCGCCGTCACGGACAGGTGATCGGGCAGGTCGACGACGGTGCTGCGAGTTTCCACCTCCCGCCGCTCCCGCTCCAGCGCCGCCAGGTCGGAATCCCAGTGGGCGACCAGGGTCGAGTCGGCCGCGGACAGTGCCGGGGCTGCCTCGTCCGCCGCTCCAGCGCCGGCCGCAGCCATCTCCCAGACGGCTCGCGCGGCCGCGGCCAGCCGCTCGGAGGCATCCTCATTGGCGGCAGGGAAGGCAGCGGCCTCCGCCACTTCCTGATCGGGATTGGCTGCAGAGGGTTCCTCCTGCCAATGCGGGATGTCGACCCACCTGCCCGCCGCGATCACGGCCAGATGCCGGGACACCTTGGACGTCGTGGCACGGCCTGGCGCCCAGTGGTGCGAGGAGGCCACCAGCCTCGCACCGGCCCGGGTGATCGCCACGTAGGTCAGCCGCGACTTCTCCTGCTTCAACAGGTTGCGCAGCCCGTCCAGGTGCGCCTCCAGCTCCTTGTTGGACGTCGGCGCAATATCGGGCCCAGGCGGGCGGTCCCCCCGGACATCGTCGGGGATCGCTGCCGGATTCGTCGGCCACGCACCCTTCAGCTTCCCGGTATCGAACTGGTCGGCCGTCATACCTGGGAGGAATACCACCTCGGCTTCGAGGCCCTTGGCCTTGTGCACAGTCATCACCCGGACGGCTCCGCGAGGATCCGGCGGCTCGAATCCCAGCCGGAGTTCCGATGCCCGCGCGATTCGGATGGCCCGGAGGAAACCTGACAGGCCTCCTTGCGGATCCAACGCGGAGTAGTCAGCTGCCAACGAGATCAGTGCCGATACGGCAGCCTCCCGAAGCCCCGCGCGGGACCCCAGCAGCAATTCGACATCAAGACCGGTCTCTCGCACGACCCGCGCGACAAGATCCGGCAGCGGATCGCCAAGGTGGTCGGCGATCCGGTCGAGTTCCCGCCTCAGCGCCCGGAACCTTGATAGCGCCTCACTGGAATAGGGCAGCTCCCCGGGACTGACCACAGCCGCCAGTAGGGAGGGCAACTCAACCGGGTCGCTGCCCGCCACGGCCCGCTCAAGCGCGGCCCGCATGCCATCGGGAGCTGCTGGCCGCAGTCCATCATCAACAAGTTCATTGGCCCGCTGCCCCAGCAGGGCCAGGTCACGCAGCCCGATCCGCCAGCGGGGGCCGACCAACAGCCTGAGCAGATCGGTATTGGCCGATGGATCGGCCAATGTCGCCAGTTGGGCGAGCACATCCTGAACCTCAGGAACCTCCCACAGCCCTGCCACATCGGACGCTGACACGGGGATCCCCGCGGCAGACAGAGCTGAGGCAAGTCGGCGCACGTCCGCGTTCCGGCTGGCCAACACCAAGATCTGATCGGGAGCCCGACCGGCGGCCAGTTCAAGGCTGACCTCGGCTACGAGGCGCGCCTCCTCTTCCGGCCGGGTGTCGAACAGCAGCGCCTCCACTTTTCCTGCCGGCAGATCACCACCCGGCACGAGCTGCACCGATTCGGAGATCCCGGCTTCGGCTGCCACGTCATTCGCGGTGGCCAGGATTCGCTCCCCGGAACGGTAGTTCGCCGAAAGGGTATGCACCCGGGCCGGCGCCGCCGATCGCAGCGGGAAATGCTCCGGAAAGCGAGTGATGTTGGCTGCCGCCGCGCCGCGGAACGAGTAGATCGACTGTTTTGGGTCACCCACGGCCAGCACCGGATGGCCAGCTCCGAACAGCCGCTGCAGGATGTCGCGCTGGACAACGGAAGTGTCCTGATACTCGTCGAGCAACACCGCGGCGTAACCATCGCGGTAGCTCAAGACGACTTCCGGCGAGGTCTCGGTGATGGTGTCGGCGAAGCGCATCAGGTCAGCGAAGTCCATCACCCCCTCGCTGTCTTTGGCTGCCCGATAGGCATCCACACCGTGGCTGATCATCATTCGCTCTCGGGTGGCGTCTATCACTCGCTCGATACTCCGGGTGGGTCGCGCCGAGGCGGTCAACAACCGCAACCGGCGCGCGTCGGCCGCTCGCAGCCGGTCGGTGCCGACGGCGTGCTCGGCGAGTTCGGCGTCGAGTCGGACCACCGCCGACACGGCGGCGCCAGGGGTGAGTCGATGTCGCGTCTCGCCGAACTCCGCCAGCCCCGACACCGTCCGGTAGGCGAGTGGACGGAGGGTGAATTCGGTCTCCAACCGGCGGTCCGGGTCGATACCTGCCCGAAGACCATGTTCCCGGACGAGTCGCTGCGCGAAGGAGTGGTAAGTGGATACTTCCGGCAGAGCGGAGCCGGGCGGGATGAACCCGAGCCGCCGGGCCTGCCGCAACCAGCGGTCAATTCGGGCAGCCAACTCTGACGCCGCCTTGCGGGTGAAGGTCAGACCCAGGATTTCCTCCGGCTCAGCGTCTCCCCGCGCGATCAAGGTCACCATCCGAGCCGCCATCAAGGTCGTCTTGCCGGACCCCGCACCGGCGATCACCACTGCCGGATCGGTCAGCGGTCCGAGCACCACCGGCAATTGCTCGGCGGACATGCCGAACCCCATCAGCGTCTCGAGTTCGCGGTGACCGAAGACCGATGTGGCCGCGCTCACGATTCTCCCCCCACCTCTGCGGCGCGGCCCTCCGACATCGCTGGACACACGCGGCTGAACGCACACGTTCGGCAGGTCGAACCAGGCAACGCGACGATTCCCTCGGAGCGGATCACGTCCTCAACCCGATGGATCTGCTCGCGCAGCGGCGCCGGGTCCACCAGTGTGGACTGACTGCGCACCTTCGGCAGCGGCGAATCCTTACCGCCTTCCACCCCGAGGTAGACCAACTCACCACCGGCCGGGCCGAGGTCGTCCGGG
>JAUPKM010000259.1 GCA_030837445.1 Actinomycetota bacterium | reverse complement strand
TGGGACCGGACGGAGTGAGGCCGCCTGAGCCTCAGGTGTTACGGAACCGGTTGATTTCGTTGATGTGCTTGGCGCGCTTCTCCGGATCGCGAACGCCGAGACCCTCGGTTGGGGCGAGCGCCAGCACGCCGACCTTGCCCTGGTGGGCGTTCGTGTGCACCTCGTAGGCAGCCTGGCCAGCGTCTTCGAGGGCGAAGGTCTTCGACAGGGTCGGGTGGATCATCCCTTTGTCGATCAGTCGATTGGCCTCGAAGGCCTCCCGGTAGTTCGCGAAGTGGGAGCCGATGATCCGCTTCAGGTTCATCCATAGGTAGCGGTTGTCGTATTCGTGCATGTAGCCAGAGGTGGACGCGCAGGTGACGATCTTGCCGCCCTTGCGGGCCACGAAGACGCTGGCGCCGAAGGTCTCCCGGCCCGGGTGCTCGAAGACGATGTCGATGTCCTCGCCACCGGTGAGGTCGCGGATGTCCTTGCCGAACCGGCGCCATTCCCTGGGATCCTGCGTCTGCGGGTCCTTCCAGAACTTGTAGCCGGCCTCCTTCCGGTTGATGATGTGCTCCGCGCCCATCGACCGTACGATCTCGGCCTTGTCCTCGCTGGACACGACGCAGACCGGGATCGCGCCGCCGTTCAGGGCGTACTGGGTGGCGAACGCGCCGAGGCCGCCCGAGGCCCCCCAGATCAGCACCGTGTCGCCCTGCTTCATCGCCCCGCCGTTGACCGACACGAGCTGCCGATAGGCGGTGGAGTTGACCAGGCCAGGGCTCGCGGCCTCTTCCCAGGTGAGGTGCTTCGGCTTGGGCATCAGCTGGTTGCTCTTGACGATCGCCAGCTCGGCGAGGCCGCCGAAGTTGGTCTCGAATCCCCAGATCCGTTGTTCCGGGTCCATCATGGTGTCGTTGTGCCCTGCCGGGGTCTCCAGTTCCACCGACAGGCAGTGTGCGACCACCTCGTCGCCGGGGTGCCAGACATTCACACCCGCCCCGGTGCGCAGCACCACGCCGGAGAGGTCTGACCCGATGATGTGGTACGGCAGGTCGTGACGCTTGGCCGCATCGTGACTGCGGGCGTAGCGCTCCAGGAAGCCGAAGGTTGAGACCGGCTCGAAGATCGACGACCAGACGGTGTTGTAGTTGATGGCGCTGGCCATCACGGCTACCAACGCCTCGCCCGGCGCGAGTTCGACCAGCGGTACCTCGTCGAGGTGCAGTGACCTTCGGGGGTCCTTGTCCCGCGACTCCATCCCCGCGAACATCTCCTGTTCGTCCTTGTGGATCGTCACCGCCCGGTAGGTGTCGGGGATGGCGATGTTCGCAAATTCCTCGGCGGAGGTGCCGCCGTCGAGGATGGCGTCGCGGATGTCCTGCATGGTCGCTCCTTGGTCTGGGGGCTGAGGGCTTGGGCTGGGGCTGGGTGCGGTTAGGTGCTGGTGCGAAGGCGGGGGGTCAGTGGCCGCCGTCGGTTGCGGGCTCGACGAGTTCGATCAGCACCCCGCCGCAGTCCTTTGGGTGGGCGAAGTTGACACGGGAACCGGCGGTACCGCGCTTCGGGGCGTCGTAGAGCACCCGGACTCCGGCCGACTTCAACGAGGCTGCGGCGAGTTCGACGTCCGTCACCCGCAGGGCGACCTGCTGGATCCCTTCGCCTTGCCGTGACAGAAACTTGCCGATCGGGGAGTCTTCCCGCAGCGGCGACAGGATCTGGAAACAGGATCCGGAATCGCCAACGGCGACCATCGCCTCCCGGACTCCCTGCTCCTCATTCGTCTCCTGGTGCACGAGTTTCATCCCGAAGGCCTTGCCGTAGAACTCGATTGCGGCATCGAGATCGTGCACAGCCACTCCGACGTGGTCGATGGCGGTGACGAATTGGGCGACCTGCGGCGGGACGTTCATGTGTCCTCCTGGTGGACGGCTCGGGGACGGGCGCGGTTCGGACTTCGCCCGTTGCACCCCAGGGGCGGCGACCAACCTCGCACCCCTTGCTAGTTATGGTGACAGGCAGGAGTTGGTACTCGAGACCGGAGGTCCCCCATGGCCGGAAATGTTATCGTCGCTGGCGCCCGAACCCCGATGGGACGGCTGCTGGGATCCCTCAAGGGCTTCTCCGCGGCGGACCTTGGGGGCGTCGCGATCGCGGGGGCATTGGACCGCGCCGGGGTGGCACCGGAAGACGTGGACTACGTGATCATGGGCCACGTTCTGCAAGCTGGCGGCGGACAGATCACCGCCCGCCAGGCGGCAGTTGCTGGCGGAATCCCGATGTCGGTGCCAGCGCTGACCATCAACAAGGTCTGCCTGTCCGGTCTGGACGCGATCGCGCTCGCCGACCAACTCGTGCGCGCCGGCGAGTTCGAAATTGTCGTCGCGGGTGGCATGGAGTCCATGACGAATGCCCCGCATCTGCTGATGGGTTCGCGAGAGGGCGTCAAGTACGGCGACTGGAAGGCGATCGACTCGCTCGCCTTCGACGGCCTCACCTGCGCCTTCGACCAGTGCGCGATGGGCGAGTCGACCGAGCGGTACAACGGTCGCTACGACTTCGACCGGGCCGATCAGGACGAGTTCGCCGCCCAGTCGCACCAGCGGGCCGCCGCTGCCACCGCGTCGGGGGCGCTTGCCGAGGAGATCGTCGCCGTCGAGATTCCGCAGCGCAAGGGCGACCCAGTGCTCTTCACCACCGATGAAGGTATCCGGGCCGACACGACGGCTGCGTCGCTCGGCAGGTTGCGTCCAGCCTTTGCGAAGGACGGTTCTATCACCGCGGGTAACGCCTCCCAGATCTCCGACGGCGCGGCCGCGGTAGTCGTCATGAGCAAGGCCAAGGCGGAGGAACTCGGGCTGGACTGGCTCGCCGAAATCGGCGCCCACGGCGTGGTCGCGGGCCCCGACGCTTCGCTTCAGGAGCAGCCGGCAAACGCCATTCTGGCAGCCTGCGAGAAGGACGGGATCAGTGTCGACGACATCGACCTGTTCGAGCTCAACGAGGCGTTCGCCGCAGTGGGACTCGCCTCCTCGAACAAGCTCGGTGTGACAGGTGACGTCGTCAATGTGAACGGCGGCGCGATCGCGCTCGGGCACCCGCTGGGGATGTCCGGTGCGCGGCTGGTGCTGTCGCTGGCGCTTGAGCTGAAGCGCCGCGGAGGCGGCATCGGAGCGGCCGCACTTTGTGGTGGCGGCGGACAGGGTGACGCCCTGCTGATTCGCGTTCCGTAACTGGGATGGCGCGCTCGGTGGATGTGCCCGACCTGGTGAAGCGAGCCAGGGAGGGTGATCCGCGCGCCGTCGCTCGACTGATCTCGTTGGTGGAGGACGCTTCCAGCCACCTTCGTGAGGTATCGATCGAGCTGGCGCCGCACGTGGGCCGGGCACACATCGTCGGCCTGACGGGTTCGCCCGGCGTCGGCAAGTCGACGACGACCTCCGCGGTGGTGGCGGCCTTCCGCCAGCAGGGTAAACGGGTCGGGGTGTTGGCGGTCGATCCGTCGTCGCCCTTCTCTGGCGGGGCACTGCTCGGGGACCGTGTCCGAATGCAGGATCACGCCCTCGACCCGGACGTCTACATTCGGTCGATGGCCAGCCGGGGGCATCTTGGCGGGTTGGCCTGGGCCACGCCGCAGGCTCTGCGGGTATTGGATGGAGCCGGCTGCGACGTGATCGTGCTGGAGACCGTTGGGGTCGGCCAATCCGAGGTTGAGGTGGTCGGCGTGGCCGACACTGTGGTCGTCCTGCTGGCTCCAGGTATGGGTGACGGCATCCAGGCCGCCAAGGCCGGGATTCTCGAGATCGGTGACATCTTTGTCGTCAACAAGGCGGACCGGGATGGGGCGGACGCCACAGCCCGGGAGGTACGGCACATGATCGGGCTGGGCGAGCGCGAGGCCGGGGCGTGGCGCCCGCCGGTGCTGAAGACGATTGCCTCTCGAGGTGAGGGGATCGACGAATTGGTCGCCGCTGTCGAGAAACACGAGGTGTGGGCGCGGGAGTCGGGCGCGGGTGTGCTGCGACGGCAGCTTCGGGCGGCCGAGGAGATCGAGGCGATCGCGATGGCCCAGTTGCGTGGCCGGCTGGTGTCCCACCAGGCGCGCCTGGACGAACTGGCGTTGCAGGTGGCCGGTGGGGCGCTGGATCCCTACGCGGCCGCGGATGTGCTGGTTGCGCAGGCGGGGTTGGCCTCGTAGGTCGCCCGCTGGCGCCCGCCGCTCCCGGGCCGCCGCTCCCGGCTGGATGCCCTCCCCGGGACTGCTGCGCTTTACGTCTCCGGGAAGGACATCCAGCCAGGAGCGGCTGGGCGGGGCTCGGTGTCACGTGGGCACTCCACGAATGTGCTGCTGGCCGCGACACGCCGCGACACGCCGCGGTTGTGGGGACATCAGGAGATCGGGGACTGCACAAATGACATCGGTGGGTGTCCACAGCTGGTTCGAAGGCGTTGCGCCAACCGCCCGGCACAGTTCAGGCTCATCTGCGTGGACTCAGCGACTGTTGCGCAGCGCGTTCTTGGGATCCGGGGCGGGATCGCGTCGAGGCGGGAATTGTTGGCCGCCGGGGTGGGGTCGCGTTGGTTGCACCGTCGGCTGGCAGAGGGCCGTTTGGAGGAGCCGCTCCCGGGAGTGGTGTGCAACCCCGGGGCGACGCAGACCTACTGGGGTCAAGTCCGCGCTGGACTGGTGTACGCCGGCGACGGCGCCTGCGTGTCGCACGGCACAGCGTTGGCTCTCTTCGGGCTTGCTCCATCTCCACTGCCCGGGAGTGATGTCCATGTCTCCGTTCGGCACGGGCGGCATCTGAAGAAGCAACCAAGCCTGCAGGTCCATCAGCACCGGCAGCCTCGCCCGACAATCGACATCGCGGGGCTGCCGGTCGTGGCGCTGGCGCCGACGATCGCGGACTTGCTACGAGTGCTGCCTCTCAATGATGTTCGTTGTATCGGGGCTGACGCCGTCACCCGGGGACTGATCCGACTTGACGAACTGGCGGCCGTGCGGATACCGACCGGCAGGGGTGTAGCCAGTTTCGACCTGCTGCTCGAGGAATTGCGGGCCGGGGCGGCATCCGGTGCTGAAGCCTGCTTCTGGCGTGCTGTGGTGTCCGCGCGGTTGCCGGCGCCGGAACTCAACTTTCCGGTCGAGACGGACGAGGGTATTCGCATCGTGGATGGGCTGTGGCGCGAGTTCCGGCTGGGGGCTGAGATTGATGGTCGGAGCGTCCACGCACAGTCGGCGGCGTTTGATCTAGACGAACACAGACAGAACCTCATCCATCGGGCGGGGATAGTGCTGATTCGCTTCTCGGCGGCGCAGGTCTTCGGCCAACCCGAGTGGGTTGTCGCCCAAACGGAGGCCAACCTCCGAAGTCGCGCGGAGGAGCTGGGGCTGCCCTGGGGCCAGTGATGTCCTGTGTGCACTCCGAGGCAGCCAGAAGTCCGCTTGCTGACGGCGTGTCGACGGCGTGTCGTCGGATTGATCGGTTCTTGGAGTCCACAAGGGACATGGCCCCCCTTCCGAGCCGCCATCCGAAGCGCGCCCGCCGGTCGCTCACCGCCTCAAGCCACACTCGCGACCCCCGGCTACGCTGAGGGCCACTATGGACAGCGAAGAGATCGACGCCGGTCGGCGGCGCTGGGCGCAGCGCTATGAGATGGCACGCACCTCGGGCAGGGTGCGAGACGCGGACTTCACCACCCTCAGCGGCACCGCGGTGGACCCGGTCTACGGCCCCCCGGCGGATACCGACTATCCGGGATTCGAGCGGATCGGGTGGCCGGGCGAGTTCCCGTTCACGCGTGGGTTGTACCCGGCGGGCTATCGGGGCCGCACTTGGACGATCCGACAGTTCGCCGGCTTCGGCAATGCGGAGCAGACCAACGAGCGGTACCGGATGATTCTGGCCGGTGGTGGCGGTGGGTTGTCGGTCGCATTCGACATGCCGACGTTGATGGGGCGGGATTCCGACGACGCGCTCGCGCTTGGGGAGGTGGGACACTGCGGCGTCGCGATCGACTCGGCCGCCGATATGGACGTGCTGTTCAACGGGATCCCACTCGGGGAGACGACGACCTCGATGACGATCTCAGGTCCCGCGGTTCCCATCTTCTGCATGTACCTGGTGGCGGCCGAGCGACAGGGCTTCTCTCCGTCCCAACTTGACGGCACCCTGCAGACGGACATCTTCAAGGAGTACATCGCACAGAAGGAGTGGATCTTCCCACCGGAGCCGCACCTGCGCCTGATCGGCGACCTGATGGCGTACACCGACGCGGAGATGCCCCGCTACAAGCCGCTGAGCGTGTCCGGCTACCACATTCGGGAAGCGGGGTCGACTGCCGCACAGGAGCTGGCCTTCACGCTGGCGGATGGTTTCGGTTACGTCGAGCTGGGCCTGTCCCGCGGTCTGGCGGTGAACTCGTTCGCCCCCGGGTTGTCGTTCTTCTTCGACGCTCACCTCGACTTCTTTGAGGAGATCGCGAAGTTCCGCGCGGCCAGGAGGATCTGGGCCCGTTGGCTTCGGGATGTCTACGGTGCCACCGACGAGCGCGCCATGTGGCTGCGGTTCCACACTCAGACCGCCGGAGTCTCGCTGACGGCCCCGCAGCCCGACAACAACATCGTGCGGACCGCGATCGAGGCCCTCGCGGGCGTCCTCGGGGGCACCAATTCGTTGCACACCAATGCACTGGACGAGGTGCTCGCGCTGCCGTCGGAAAAGGCCGCCGAGATCGCCCTGCGGACCCAGCAGGTGATCATGTCCGAGACCGGCGTGACCAACGTGGCGGACCCGCTGGGTGGCTCGTGGTACGTCGAGGCCCTCACCGACCGGATCGAAGCCGAGGCCGAGGCGATCTTCGCGAAGATCATCAAGATGGGTGGGGCAGATGAGGACAACCCGCACCCGATCGGGCCGATGACGGCCGGCATCCTGCACGGGATCGAGGAGGGTTGGTTCAGCAGCGAGATCGCCGAATCCGCCTACGTCTACCAGTTGGCACTCGAGGACGGTCGCAAGCACCAGGTTGGCGTCACGGTGAACACCGACACGATCGAGGCGCCACTGGAGATCTTGCGGGTGAGTCACGAGGTGGAGCGCGCCCAGGTGGCTGCGCTTGCCACCCGTCGCGCTGGGCGGGACGAGGTACAAGTGGAGGCGGCCTTGCGGGCGCTGGTGGCCGCGTCGCAGACGGAGCAGAATCTGATCCCGCTGATCATCGATGCCGCCCGGGAAGAGGCCACGCTCGGTGAAATTTGCGACGCCCTGAGGGTCGTGTGGGGGGAGTACCGGGAACCAGCGCGGATCTGAGGTCGGTCGAAGGGATCCCGGCGGCCGCTTGTTCGCTGGCCGGTTGTTGCGGAACGCGTGCCGCCTGCGTGGCGCGCGACGGGTGCGATGCCAGAATGTCCCCATGAGTACACCTCGACAACCAGCCGCCCCCGGTGGGATGAATCCGACGGCCCTGCGCGGCGCTGTCGACCTCGGTGCCCTTGCCCGGGCGCGGGAGGCCAAAGAAGCCAGAGCGAACGCGCCGGCGGGCGCTGCCGCCAGTTTTGTGATCGATGTCGGCGCGGAGAGTTTCCAGGCCCAGGTGCTGGAGCAGTCAATGACAGTCCCGGTGGTGCTGGATCTGTGGGCGGATTGGTGTGGTCCGTGCAAGACCCTCAGCCCGGTGCTCGAGCGGTTGGCCGCCGAATACGCCGGCAGGTTTGTCCTGGCGAAGGTCGATGTGGACGCCGAGCAGGAGATCGCGGCGGCCTTCAAGGTGCAGAGCATCCCCAGCGTCTTTGCGTTGATCAAGGGTCAACCGATTCCGCTTTTCCAAGGAGCGCTACCGGAGCCTGAGGTGCGCCAGTACCTGGAGGAGTTGCTGCGGGTTGCTGCGGAGAATGGCGTTTCGGGGGTCGCGGTCGGGGCCCCGTTGGCGGAGACAAGTGGGGAGGCCGCGCCCGCTGCTGAGGAGGACGAAGGTGACCTGCGGTTGGACGTGGCGGCGGAAGCGGTTGCCGTCGGCGACTGGGACGCCGCAGAAAAGGCCTACCTGGACATCCTGACCGCTGACCCGGGCGACTCAGACGCCACCGCTGGTGTCGCGCTCGTCCGTCTCCAGCGACGCGTCGAGGGAGTCGACTTCACAGCGGCCCTGCAAGCTAGCGACTCCGCGCCTGGAGACATCGACAAGGCCATCGTGGCCGCCGACGTCAATCTGGCCAACGGTGACGCGGAGCGTGCCTATGCAAGGTTGATCCAGGCTGTCCGGCTGTCTGCGGGGGAGGAGCGGGACCGGGCGCGGGCCGCACTGGTGGCGCTATTCGAGATGGCGCCGGCCGACGACCCCGCTGTGACTGCCGCCCGGCGATCCCTCGCGGCCGCGCTGTTCTAGCGCAGACGCCTGGGTGAGATTTGTTGAGTCGTTGAGTTCCTGGTGTCGGCTGCGCTGACCGCCCGATCTCTGATGCTGGAGGTCGGCTCGCGGGTGTTGGCCGAGGGCATCGACTTCACCCTCGCCGACGGCGACCGGATCGCCGTGCTGGGCCCCAACGGATGTGGGAAGACGACACTGCTGCGGGTGTTGGCGGGGCAGGTTCGGCAGGCTGCGGGCGAGGTGGTCGTGTCACCGATGCAGGCCGTCGTCGGGTACCTTCCCCAACTGCGGGTGGCGCACCGCGAAGCTGCAATGACCGCCCTCGGGGTGCTGGCCGACCGCACCGGGGTGGCCGCCGCGCAGACCCGGATGGAGCAGTCCGCGGCCGGGTTGGCGAACGCCGCAAACGGTCAATCCTCGGCGGAGGCGGCCGCGGAGGACTACAGCCGCGCGCTGGAGGAGTGGCTGCGGCTCGGCGGTGCGGACCTGCCCGATCGGGCGGCGCGAGTGCTGGCCGATCTCGGACTGACCGTCTCGTTGGAGCGAATCGCCGGCACGCTCTCCGGTGGGGAGGCGGCTCGATTGGGGCTGGCGGGGATTCTGCTCAGCCAATTCGACGTGTTGCTGCTGGACGAGCCGACCAATGACCTTGACCAGGATGGGTTGGCGTGGTTGCGATCCTTCGTGATCCACGCCCGCACCCCAGTCGCCCTGGTGAGCCACGATCGGTCGTTCCTTGCCGATGTCACCACCGGGATCCTGGAATTCGATCCGGTGCTGTCGAAGGTGAGCAGGTTCGAGGGCGGCTTTGAAGCCTGGCGTCGGGAACGGGCACGGGCGCACGACCAAGCCGCCGCCGCCCAGCAGCAGAGTCGCGAGTCGGTTGCTGCCCTGCAGGCTCGGGCCCGCGCCGCTCGCGCCAGCAGTGGCCGTGGTGCGGCCACTGCTGACCGGAAATACGCGGCTGGCCAGGTCGACAAGCTCACCCGCAATGCGATGCGTGACGGGGCCAGCGCCGGTGCCGCGACCGCCGCCCGGTTGGAGCGGGCCGCAGCCGCAATATCCGTGGAAGAGGGCCTGCGCAAGCAGTGGCAGTTGAAACTGCGGTTTGCGGAGCCGGATGCGCCTGGACCCGAGGTGGTAGCGGCTCTTCGCGGCGGGAGCGTTGAGTTGGCGGACGTCGCGATCGGACCAGTGGACCTGACGGTCTGCCAGGGTGATCGCCTGCTGTTGCGAGGTCCCAACGGTTCGGGCAAGTCGACGCTGGTCGCGGCGTTGCTGGGGCGGGCGGCTGTGACGGCCGGGGAGGCGTGGCTCGGTCCGGGGGTGCGGGTCGGGCTGCTTGACCAGGACCGGTCGCTCGCCTGCATCGCACCCCCGGACGTCGCTCCGCGCGGCGGCGCGGACTCGCTGGGTGGCGGCTCGCATCCGGAACTCGGGACTCTGTTGACCCTGGTGGGCGGCGTGACGAACCAGACCGAAGCCGACACCCGCACCTTGCTCGCGAAGTTCGGCCTCGGGTCGGACGACGTGGGTCAGCGTTGGTCGGCATTGTCCCCGGGTGAGCGGACTCGGGCTCTGTTGGCGGTGTTATCGGTGCGACCGTCACATCTGCTGGTGCTCGACGAGCCCACGAACCACCTGGACGTGCGCGCGATCGAGGCGCTTCAGCAGGCCCTGGTGGACTACCGGGGCGCGTTGGTCCTGATCAGTCACGACACCGAACTACTCAACTCCGTTGGGTTCACCCGCGAGCTGGACCTGGCGGCCGCGGCCGCGGGGCGGCCAACTTCAGCCAGGGCGGTTCCAGCCGTCGCCGAGGACGGAACGCAGCCGCTCCTCCCGTAGTGCCTCCACATCGGGCTCCAACAGCGGCTCAAGCGTCTCACCGACGCACCAGCTCAGCAGCAGGTCGGCAACCGCCGGATTTCGGGCAAGGCCAGGTCCGTGCAGGTAGGTGCCGATCACGTGGCCAGCGATGGCGCCCTCTGTGCCGTCACCGTTGCCGACCCCGGCGACCACGGCGGCCAGCGGCTCGACACCCGGGCCGCGGTGGGTGGCACCGCCGTGGTTCTCGTATCCGGTCAGCCTGGGTAGACCCGGAAGTTGCGGGTCGGCAGCGAGTTCGCCCACGGCGCGGCGGGGGAGCCGATCGGTCCGGAGATCGATGAATCCAAGCCCCTCGGCCGGCGCACCTGTCGCATCGGGGAAGTACTCGCCCAGGAGCTGATAGCCCGCGCAGACGGCGAGCAGCGCGGCCCCCCGCTCGAACGCGGTTCGGAGCGAGCCGTCGGCGCGGATCCCCCTGGCAGCGGCGGTCTGCGCGGAGTCCTCACCGCCACCGAGGACGTACAGGTCGCCGCCCGCGGGGATCGGTTCACCTGCCGCCACGTTCACCACTTCCGTGGCCAGCCCGTGCAGCCCGGCCCGGTGTCGCAGCGCCAGCACGTTCCCGGCGTCGCCGTAGGTGCCCAGCAGGGCTGGGTAGATGGAGACGATTGTGATCGTCATCGGAGGCTCCCGGAACCGAGCGGATTCATCGGGCACTGCTGCCGGCGCGGCTGCGCGTGCTGGTCGGTTCAGTGCGGGCGTCGGCACGAGTGCGTAGACCGTGAAAGGCGGTGTAGGTGGCTGCGCAGTCGATCACAGCGAGATCTCGTGCCTCCTGCGGCAGTGCCGCGACAGAGTCGTACGGGTCCTCCACTACGAGGTGGTCCACATCGGCGTGCAGCAGCCGGACGGCAAGGTCGAAGCGGCGGTCGCCGGTCGCGATCACCGTGCGTCCCCGCAACTTCTCGAACGGTACGTCCCACAGCCACGATGGATCGCGACCGTCGGCGGCGTTGGCGTTGATGGTGATAATCACCGGGGTGGGGGCGGGCGGCATCACGGTCAGCAGTTCGGACCAGGAAGCGGGGTTCTTGGCCAACAGCAACCGCACCCGCAGCGCTCCGATGTCGAGCTCCTGATAGCGCCCGGACACCGCCGTGACACCTCGCATCTGGGCGACCGAGGCGACGGGGTCGAGTCCGAGCACGTCGGTCGCAGCGGCAAGCGCAACGGTCGCGTTGGCCGCGTTGAACCAACCGGGCAAACCCAGCTCCGACAGGTCGTACTCGCCGTCCGGGCCGGCGGCGCTCCAGCGGCCGCTGTGGTCGACAAACCGCCACGTCGGCGCGGGCCGGGCAAAGGTGCAGGAGGTGCAGGCCCAGCCGTCGGCGTCGAACCGCATCAGCGCGCCGCACTCCAGACAGACGCTGGCGTCAGCTGTCCAGTTCTGGCCAGCGGCTACCCAGATCACCCGCGGGGCCCGCCAGGCTGACCAGGTGGCAATCGGATCGTCGCAATTGACCACCACTGTGGTGCGGTCAGGGACGGTCTCCAGCATTGCCCGCCAGTTGCGCGCCACCATCGCGACTTCGTTCATCCGGTCGAGCTGGTCGCGGGTCAGCGCCCCGAGTAGCAGGGCCTGTGGCCGGGCGGCCGTCAGGATACGCGGCAGATAGGCCTCATCGACCTCAAGCACCGCCAACGCCTCGGGCATTCCGTGGGCTAGCGCGGAGAGCACACCATCGGTCATGTTCGCGCCGGTCGGCTGGGTCACGACCGGGCCCTGTTGCGAGACCGCCGCTGCCAGCAACCGGGTGGTGGAAGTCTTGCCGTTGGTGGCCGAGACCAGGGCGGCGACGCGGTCCCCTGCAAGATCGCTCATGGCCTGAGGCGATAGCCGCATGATCACTTTTCCGCCGATGATCAGTCCCTCGCCCCTGCCGGCCGCACGGGACACCACGCCGGCGGCCTTGCCCGCGACGACGGCGGCCCGGGTTCGGAGTGGGATCTTGGTGGACACCCGTCAAGAATAGGCAAGCGGGGCCCCAGCCTGTCCGGCGCCACGCTCAGATCGGGCGCTGGCGGCCATTTCTCTGAGGGACTGGGCATTCGCGGCCATATATGGCCGCGAATGCCCAGTCCCCAGCCGCGGTGGCCGGGAATGCCCAGTTTGGAGACGATTCGGGTCACCACGGCAGGAGCGCGGCAATCTGGGCCACAACGCGCTCGGGTCGATCCCGCAAATCAATCCAGGTGAAGCGCAGCACCGTCCAGCCCTCGGCGATCAGGGCGTTTTGACGGCTTCGGTCCTCCTGGAACCTTGCCGGCGACGTGTGCCAGGCCATTCCGTCGACCTCGATCGCAAGGCGAGCCTCCGGGAAGGCCACGTCCAGCTCGGCCATGCGGTCGCGAAGTCGAACCTTGTAGTTGGTCAGGAATCCAGTGATCCCGGACTCCTTCAGTAGCAGGATCAGGCGACGCTCTGCCTCCGAATGTGCACCCTCATGCAGTTCCATTGCCAGCAGTCTGAGCTGGGCGGCTCCGGTGCGGCCGCTGAGTTCCGAGTTGGCCGCGGAGAGGAGCTCGGCCACGGGTGCATGTCCCAGGACCTGCGCGGCACGGTGGCAGAGTTGCCGGGCCTCAGGTTCGGGGAGCAGGCGGAGGGCATCGATCATCGCGGCCGCCTCGGTCGCCACCCGAACCCCGAGGATGGTGTTGGCCGGTGGCGGATCCCGACGCACTACCCGCGCCCCGATGCGGGTTCGCGACGGGAAGATCAGCCACGGCTCCAGACCCGGGTCGAGGACGTCCCACGGTGGCTGGTGAAGACGTTGCCGAACGGCGAGGGCTGACGGCCCGGTCAGGATCGCAGGGTGGCCTACACCCTGAGCCGCGATCAACGACCTAGTCTGCAGGTCGTCCGGCGTACCGACGAGGGTGAGCACGGTCCTTCCATGGGCAGACAGCATTCCGGCGGCGACGCGCCTCGTGAGGGTGCGCGCCGGGATCCCCAATTCCAGCAGCTGGCTTCGTCGCATGACGCCGCCCTGATGAGAGGCGAGTTCGAAGACGGCCCGATCCAATGCCACTGCGCCTGAGATGCGAGGAGCCATCCATGAATCATCTGCGACGTCCACACCTCAGCGGCCCGCTCTGTCCACAGGCGCAGTTGTCGTCCGCCTGTGAAACGTAAGAGCGAGAGCGCCGACCAGCACGCCGCCACGGAGATCTCTTGGGTGAAGGGCCGCGGGTGTTTCACCCCCCCCGTGCCGCGGTCGAGGCGTTCCCGTCCCGCGGCTGAGTCAACTACTCGGGGTCGTATCGCAACCAGAGGGTCGCCAGCGGTGGCAGCACCATGGTGGCCGATGCGGGACGGCCGTGCCAGGGGTCCTCCCACGCATGCACCTTGCCCATGTTGCCCACGCCGGAACCGCCGTACCCGCTGGCGTCGGTGTTGACAACCTCCGTCCAACGGCCGCCGAAGGGCAGCCCCACCCGGTAGTCGTAGTGCGGGATCGCAGAGAAGTTGGCGATGCATGCCATCACCGAGCCGTCCTGGGCCCAGCGCAGCCAGGAGAAGACGTTGTTGCCGGCATCGTTGGCGTCGATCCACTCGAAACCGCCTGGGCTGTTGTCCTGCGACCACATCTGCGGCATTGAGGTGTAGGCGCGGTTGATGTCACCGACCAGAGCCAGCATCCCCATGTGGTCGGAGTGGTCCAGCAGCCACCAGTCCAGCCCGCGTCCCTCGCTCCACTCGGACTCCTGGGCGAATTCGCAACCCATGAAGATGAGCTGTTTGCCCGGGTGTGCCCACATATACGCGAAGAAGGCCCGCATGTTTGCCAACTGCTGCCAGCGATCGCCGGGCATCTTCCGAAGCAGCGAACCCTTTCCGTGCACCACCTCGTCATGCGAAATTGGCAATACGAAGTTCTCGCTCCACGCGTACACCAGCGCGAACGTCAGCTCGTGGTGGTGGTACTGGCGATACACCGGCTCCCGGGTCATGTAGTCCAGCGAGTCGTGCATCCAGCCCATGTTCCACTTCAGGCCGAAGCCGAGGCCCCCGAGGTGGGTCGGCCTCGTGACGCCGGGCCAGGAGGTGGACTCCTCGGCGATCGTGACCACTCCGGGGACGCGTTTGTAGACGGTTGCGTTCATCTCCTGCAGGAACGCGACTGCCTCCAGGTACTCCCGGCCGCCGTAGGCGTTCGGCGTCCACTCGCCCTCCTTCCGGGAGTAGTCCAGGTAGAGCATCGAGGCGACCGCATCCACCCGGAGGCCGTCGACATGAAACTCCTCGCACCAGTAGACGGCGTTGGCAACCAGGAAGTTACGGACCTCCCGGCGGCCGAAGTCGAACACGAACGTGCCCCAGTCCGGGTGCTCGCCGCGGCGGGGGTCCGGGTGCTCGTACAGGGCGGTGCCGTCGAACTTGGCCAGCGCGAACTCGTCCTTCGGGAAGTGCGCCGGTACCCAGTCGATAATGACGCCGATGCCCGCCGCGTGCAGTGCGTCGACCAGGTAGCGGAAGTCGTCGGGGTTGCCGAACCGCGAGGTGGGGGCGTAGTAGGACGTCACCTGGTAGCCCCAGGACCCGCCGAACGGGTGCTCCATCACCGGCAGGAATTCGACGTGGGTGAACCCCTGACCGACCACGTAGCCAGTCAACTGCTCGGCAAGCTCCCGATAGTTCAGGCCCGGCCGCCAGGAGCCGAGGTGGACCTCGTAGGCGCTCATCGGACCGTTGTGGGGATCGGACGCGGCGCGCCGGGCCATCCACTCGGAGTCACCCCAGTCGTGGTCGGAGGTGAAGACCACCGAGGCAGTGGCGGGCGGTACCTCGGTGTACTCGGCGAACGGGTCGGCCTTCAGCCGGCGGACGCCGTCGCGGCCGAGGATCTCGTACTTGTAGCGGGTTCCGTCGCCGATCTCGGGGACGAATAACTCCCACACGCCGGACGCACCCATCGACCGCATCGGGGTGGCGGTGCCGTCCCAGTAGTTGAAGTCGCCGACCACCCGGACGCCCTGCGCGTTGGGTGCCCAGACCGCGAACGAGACGCCGTGGATGGGTCCGTTGATCGAGTCATAGATGTGCTTGTGGGCGCCCAGCACCTTCCACAGTTGCTCATGGCGACCCTCCGTGATGAGGTGCACGTCCACTTCGCCGAGAGTCGGTAGGAATCGGTAGGGGTCATCCGCGGGTAGCGGATCGCCGCCGTAGGACACCGACAGTCGGTAGTCGGGTACCTCAGGGTTGTCGATCACCGTTTGCCAGACCCCGCGGAACTCGTGCACCATCGGGATGCGCTCGTCGCCGATGATCACGTCCACCGAGGTGGCCGCGGGGCGCAGTACTCGAATGGTGACGCCGTGGTCGTACTGGTGTGGGCCGAGCACCTCGTGCGGGTTGGCGTGCTGACCGTCCACCAGGGTGTCGAGCACCGCGTAGTCGATCGGGTGCAGGTCGGGCGCGGACTTGGCCTTACTCCCCTTACCCTTGCCCCCCTTACCTCCCTTGCTCCCTTTGCCGCCCTTACCGGTAGGTCCGTCGCTGCGGGATGACATCAGGCTGCTCCTCGTCGAACGTGCAGGATGTGGGCGCACTGGGCGTGCGGATCCAGTCGGACATAGTTGTGCTGCCGCCACACGAACGTGGTCTGTCCGACCTCGTCGCGTACCCGGAAGGAGTCGTGCCAATCCATTCCCAACGCGGGCATGTCCAACGTGACCGTAGCCTCCCGCGTGCCGAACGGGTCCAACGTGAGGATGACGATCACGATGTCGTCACCGTCACGTTTGGAGAACGCCAGGATCTGGTCGTTGTCGACCGCGTGGAACGTCAGGTTGCGCATCTGTTGCAGGCTGGGGTGTCGGCGGCGAATGTCGTTGAGCAGCGTCAGGTACGGGGCCAGGGATCGACCGGCGGCCTCCGCTGCGGCATAGTCCCGCGGGCGGTAGGCGTACTTCTCAGAGTCCAGGTACTCCTCTGAGCCTGGCCGGAGAGCCACCTGCTCGAACAGTTCGAAGCCGGAATAGATGCCGTAGGACGGGGCCAGCGTGGCGGCCAAGGTGGCCCGGATCGAGAACGCGCCCGGCCCGCCGTACTGCAGGTAGGCGTGCAGGATGTCGGGGGTGTTGGTGAAGAAGTTGGGGCGCATGTAGGCCGACGCGGGACCGGACAGGAACCGCAGGTACTCCTCGATCTCCCACTTCTCGGTCCGCCAGGTGAAGTAGCTGTAGTTCTGGTGGAAGCCGACCTCGGCCAACGCCCGCATCATCGCCGGCCGGGTGAACGCCTCGGCCAGGAACAGCACGTCCGGATCGGTCCGATGGATCTCGGCGATCAACTGATCCCAGAACCGGACCGGTTTCGTGTGCGGGTTGTCCACCCGGAAGATCCGGACGTCGTGAGCCATCCAGTGATGCAGGATCCGCAGCACCTCCTGGTAGATCCCGGCCGGATCGCCGTCGAACCACATCGGGTAGATGTCCTGGTACTTCTTCGGTGGGTTCTCGGCGTAGGCGATCGTGCCGTCCGCACGCTGCTGGAACCAGTTCTTGCCTGCAGTCGCCCAGGGATGGTCGGGGGCGACCTGCAGCGCGAGGTCGAGCGCCACCTCCATGTTCAGCTCGCGCGCCCGGGCCACGAAAGCGTCAAAGTCGTCAATCGTGCCCAGGTCCGGATGGACGGTGTCGTGGCCGCCGGCGGCTGACCCGATGGCCCACGGAGAGCCCGGGTCGTGCTGACCCGGTTCCATGGTGTTGTTCGCACCCTTGCGGTTCACTGTCCCGATCGGGTGGATCGGTGGCAGGTAGACCACGTCGAAACCCATTTCGGCCACCGCGTCGAGCCGGCGGGTGGCGTCCCGCAGCGTCCCCGACGTCGTCGAGGTGGCTCCTTCGGAGCGGGGGAAGAACTCGTACCAGGAGCCATAGAGGGCGCGCCGACGATCTACCTGCACCGGCCACGGCCCACTTGGGGTGACCAGGTCGCGCAGCGGGTGGCGGAGCATCACCTCACGGACTTTGCGACCGGTGCCGGCTGCCAGCCGGGATTCCTCCGGTAGGTCCACGTTGCGGAGCGCTGCGGCCGCTGCGATGAGGGGCTCCACCTCGTCCTCCGGCACGCCGGCGGCGGCGCGGTCCAGCACCCGGGCGCCCTCCTCCAACTCCAATTCGATGTCGACACCGGCTGGCACCTTGATCCCGGCCCGATGCGTCCAGGTGCCGTACGGATCCGACCAGGCTTCGATCAGGAAACCCCATTCGCCCTCGGAGTCCGGCCGGATGGTGGCCCGCCAACGATCGCTGCTCTGGCCCAGGTCGACCATTCGTACCGGGTCGCATCGGGTGCCGTCGGGTCGGATAGCCACCAGGTCCACCGCCAGGGCATCGTGGCCCTCCCGGATAACGGTGGCTTCGACCGGAATCTCCTCGTCGACGGCTCCCTTGGTCGGTCTGCGTCCGGACTCGACCGTCGGCCAGACGTCCATGATCGGGAAACGTCCGGAGAGCAGTTCGGGGACCTTACGGCTGGTGCCGGATCGCCGGGCCCAGTACTTCTCGGCTGCGGCGGTCGGGGCGCCCGAGCCAGGAGGAGGTTTTGCCACGACCCGACACTAGTGAGCGCAGCGGCGGATTGCCCGCCGGTGGCCCTGCTGACGCGCCGGGATCGGGGTGGATATTCCCGACCACCCGCCGGGATGCCCGCAGTTGGTGAGTTTTCGTGCTACTCGGCCGTCTCCACCCGGGCAACCACAACACAGAAGCCCTTGACGGTGACGGCATCGCCGGCCCGCAACAGCGGGGGTTCCGCCAGCCCGGAGGTGGCGGAGTCGAGCACCAGTCGGTACTCCTGCCCGTAGGGCGGCCCCGGCAGATGGAACTGCTGGTCGCCCATCCCTCCGTTCAGCATGATCAGGAAGGAGTGGTCTCGGTGGAACTCGCCGTCTGGGGTCCGGCCCTTGAGCTCACCGGAGACGTACATCCCGATTGACCTTGTGCCGCCGTCATTCCACTCGTGCGCGGACATGATGCCGCCGGAGGGGGAGAACCAGGCCAGGTCGTCGGCGCCGCCTGATTCCGACGGCCGACCGGTGAAGAAGTAGCGCTGCCGGAATGTGCGGTGCTCCCTCCGCAGCGCCAGCACTGCCTTGACAAACCCCAACAGATCCTGCTGCCAGGGGGCCAGTTCCCAGTCGATCCAGGAGATCTCATTGTCCTGGCAGTACGCGTTGTTGTTGCCCCCCTGGGTGCGACCGAACTCGTCCCCGGCGAGCAGCATCGGGACGCCGGTGGACAGCAGCAGCGAGGTGAGCATCGATCGCAGTCGACGCCCCCGGAGGGTGAGGATCTCCCGGTCCCGGGTCGGACCCTCAACCCCGCTGTTCCAGGAACGGTTGTCGTTGGTGCCGTCCCGGTTGTCCTCCAGGTTGGCCTCGTTGTGCTTGTCGTTGTACGTGACCAGGTCATGCATCGGAAAACCGTCGTGCGCGGTCATGAAGTTGATGGACGCGAACGGCCGACGGCCCTCGGAGGTATAGAGGTCCGCCGAGCCGCTGAGCCGCCACCCCAGCTCGCCCACCGCGGCCTCCCCGCGCCAGAAGTCGCGCAGACAGTCGCGGTACTTGCCGTTCCATTCGGTCCACTGCGGTGGGAACTCGCCGACCTGGTAGCCGCCGGGGCCGACATCCCACGGCTCCGCGATCAGCTTCACCTCCCGGAGCACGGGATCCTGGGCGATCGTGGTCATGAAGCTGCCCAGCATGTCCACATCGTGGAAGGACCGGGCCAGTGCGGATGCCAGATCGAATCGGAAGCCGTCGACGTGCATCTCCTGCACCCAATACCGCAGCGAGTCCATGATCAGCCTGATCACGTGTGGTTGGACCACGTTGAGGGTGTTCCCGCAGCCGGTGTAGTCGGTGTAGTAGCGGGGATCCTCGGACTGCACCCGGTAGTAGCCGAGATTGTCGATCCCCCGCCAGGACAGGGTCGGCCCGTTCTGATTGCCCTCACAGGTGTGGTTGTAGACGACGTCGAGGATCACTTCGAGGCCAGCTTCATGCAGGGCTTTGACCATCTGCTTGAACTCGGTCACCTGCTGCCCACGACTGCCGGCCGACGAAAACGCCCCATGGGGGGCGAGGTAGGCCAGCGAGTTGTACCCCCAGTAGTTGGTCAGACCGACTTCCAGCAGGTGCGTCTCACTGGCGAACTCATGGACGGGCAGCAACTCGACGGCCGTGATACCCAACTCGGTCAGATGGCGGATCGCGGCGGGATGTGCCATTCCGGCGTAGGTTCCGCGCAGCTCCTCGGGGACCTCAGGGTGCAACTTGGTGAACCCTTTGACGTGGGTTTCGTAGATCACCGTGCGTCCCCAAGAGGTCCGCGGGTGCTTGTCCGAGCCCCAGTCGAATTCGTCCCTGACCGCCACTGAAATGGGTACGAACGGGGCAGAGTCCTCGCCGTTCATGGATAGGTCATCGCCAGGTTGGGTGGCGAAGATCGCGGTATTGACGACCAGATGGCCGTCCACCGCTCTGGCGTAAGGGTCGACCAGCAGCTGGCTCGGGTTGAACCGATACCCGTGTGCCGGGTCCCACCTGCCGTGCACCCGGAAGCCGTACCGCTGGCCTTGGGCAAGCCCCGGCACGAAACCGTGGAAGACGTGGAAGGTCGACTCGCCCAGTCGGATCCGGCGTTCGGTGCCGTCATCGTTGATCAGGCAGAGGTCCACCGCCTCCGCGTCCTGGGCCCACAGGGCGACATTGGCACCCTCGGGGGTCAGGGTGAGCCCGAGCGGCTCCATCTCGCCGGGCCAGGCCACGGTCAAGTCAACTGGGATGTTGCTGATCGCCATCCGACCTCCGCAGCTGGGGTGCCGTGGGTTCTCCCAGGCAGCAAGAACTAACCTTCCCAGACGGGCGTGCCGCATGCACGCTTCGATTCGCAAACCGCTGCAGGAGGACCGTGTGAGCGTCGTAGAACTCGAG
>JAUPKM010000258.1 GCA_030837445.1 Actinomycetota bacterium | reverse complement strand
TGGCCCAACTCGCGGCGGCGCGGCAAGGTACCGCGGACACGAAGACTCGTGCCGAGGTTCGCGGCGGCGGTCGCAAGCCCTACAAGCAGAAGGGCACCGGCCGGGCCCGGCAGGGTTCCATCCGGGCCCCGCAGTTCGCTGGCGGCGGTGTCGTGCATGGCCCCACCCCCCGCAGCTTCGCGCAGCGGACGCCGAAGAAGATGACGGCGGCCGCCCTGCGCGGTGCCCTCTCGGACCGGGCCCGCCACGATCGGGTGCACGTCGTCAGCGAGATCCTCGTCGGCGATACCCCGTCATCGAAGTCGGCACTCGCCACCCTGCGGGCAGTCACCGAACGTACCCATGTGTTGGCGGTCGTCGATCGGAATGAGACCACTGCCTGGAAGTCGCTGCGCAACCTCACCGAGGTGCACGTGCTGAGCCCAGATCAACTGAACACCTACGACGTGCTGGTCAGTGATGACGTGGTCTTCACCGCGGCGGCGCTGAACGCCTTCCTCGCGGGTCCGCCCACGGGCAAGTCCGCCACCGCGTCTGCCACCTCGACCGAGGCGGCTGCTGCAGAGGAGGTCGAGTCCGCATGAGGATCGCAGATCCGCGCGATGTGTTGATCGGGCCAGTGGTGTCCGAGAAGAGTTACGTGTTGCTCGATGAGAACAAGTACACGTTCCTGGTGCGCCCGGATGCCAACAAGACCCAGATCAAGATCGCGGTCGAGCAGGTATTCGGCGTGACCGTAACCGGAGTCAACACCAACAACCGGCAAGGTAAGCGGATCCGGACCCGCGCCGGTTTCGGCCAGCGGGCCGCCACCAAACGGGCGATCGTGTCCGTGGCGCAGGGTGACCGGATCGACATCTTCGGCGGACCGGTCAGTTGACCGCCGACTACGTGACGACGAGAGTTTAGGACTGAAGCGAACATGGGCATCCGAAAGTACAAGCCGACCACCCCGGGCCGTCGCGGCTCGAGCGTGGCCGACTTTGTCGAGGTCACCCGGTCGACACCGGAGAAGTCGCTGGTCAAGCCGCTGCCGAAGACCGGTGGCCGCAACAACCAGGGACGGATCACCACGCGGCACATTGGTGGCGGTCACAAGCGCGCCTACCGGATGATCGATTTCCGGCGGGCGGACAAGGACGGCGTGCCGGCCAAGGTCGCGCACATCGAATACGACCCGAACCGCACGGCGCGGATTGCATTGCTGCACTTCGCCGACGGCGAGAAGCGCTACATCCTGGCGCCGAACCGGTTGAAGCAGGGCGATCGGGTGGAGACGGGGCCGGCCAGCGATATCAAGCCGGGCAACAACCTCCCGCTACGCAACATCCCCACCGGTACCGTCATCCACGCGATCGAGCTGCGTCCCGGCGGTGGTGCGAAGATCGCCCGCTCCGCCGGTGCAAGCGTGCAGTTGGTCGCCAAGGACGGACCGTTCGCACAGCTCCGGATGCCGTCCGGAGAGATCCGAAACGTCGACCTGCGTTGTCGCGCGACGGTCGGCGAGGTGGGCAATGCGGAGCAGTCCAACATCAACTGGGGTAAGGCCGGCCGCACTCGCTGGAAGGGCAAGCGCCCGACAGTACGCGGTGTCGCCATGAACCCGGTCGACCACCCGCACGGCGGCGGCGAGGGCAAGACGTCCGGTGGCCGCCATCCAGTCAACCCGAACGGCAAGCCTGAGGGCCGCACCCGTGCGCGCAAGAAGGCCAGTGACGCCGTCATCGTCCGCCGTCGCAAGACCGGCAAGAAGCGTTAGGAGTACGTAGATGCCCCGCAGCCTGAAGAAGGGTCCGTTCGTGGACTCCCACCTGCTCATCAAGGTGGAGAAGCAGAACACCAAAGGCACCCGCAGCGTGATCAAGACCTGGTCGCGCCGCTCGATGATCGTCCCGGAGATGCTCGGGCACACCATCGCGGTGCACGACGGTCGCAAGCATGTGCCGGTGTTCGTCAGCGAGAACATGATCGGGCACAAGCTCGGCGAGTTCGCGCCGACCCGCACCTTCAAGGGTCACATCAAGGACGATCGCAAGGCCAAGCGCCGCTAGCCACCCGGCCCGGATACCGGGCCACCAGCCGAACCAGACACCAGCACCAACACCAGTAGAAGCAAGGGGACGAACGATGGAAGCCAAGGCACAGGCGCGGTACGTCCGCGTCACGCCGATGAAGGCTCGCCGCGTGGTGGACCTGATCAGAGGCCTGCCGGCGTCGGAGGCGCAGGCGATCCTGCGGTTCGCACCGCAGGCCGCGAGCGAGCCGGTGGGCAAGGTGCTCGACAGCGCCATCGCCAACGCCAGCAACAACCACCAGCTCGACCCGACGTCGCTCGTCGTCACGGAGGCCTTCGTGGACGAGGGTCCGACCATGAAGCGGTTCCGTCCGCGTGCCCAGGGGCGCGCGTTCCGCATCCGTAAGCGCACCAGCCACATCACCGTCGTCGTAAGTCCGACGACCCAGAAGAAGGGATGAGCCGTGGGTCAGAAGATCAACCCGAACGGGTTCCGTCTCGGCATCTCCGCGGACTTCTCCTCCCGTTGGTTCGCCGACAGCTCCAAGCCCGGTCAGCGTTACCGGGACTACGTGACCGAGGATGTCAAGATCCGCCGACTCATCACCGGCGAGCTCGAGCGTGCAGGGATCTCCAAGGTGGAGATCGAACGCACCAGGGATCGTGTGCGGGTCGATATCTGGACCGCCCGACCCGGAATCGTGATCGGGCGGCAAGGTACCGAGGCCGAGCGGATGCGCGGCGAACTGGAGAAGCTCACCGGCAAGCAGGTGCAGCTGAACATCCACGAGGTGAAGAACCCCGAGGTCGATGCCCAGTTGATCGCGCAAGGTGTCGCCGAGCAGCTCTCCAGCCGGGTCTCGTTCCGGCGGGCCATGCGTAAGGCGATGCAGAGCGCCATGAAGTCCGGCGCGCAGGGGATCCGGGTGCAGGTGTCCGGTCGCCTCGGCGGCGCCGAGATGAGCCGCACCGAGTTCTACCGCGAGGGTCGGGTACCGCTGCACACCCTCCGCGCCGATATCCAGTACGGCTTCTACGAGGCCCGCACCACCTTCGGTCGAATCGGCGTGAAGGTGTGGGTGTACCACGGGATGGTTTCGGCCAATACCGAGGAGCGCCGTGCCCAGCAAGCCGCCCGGGCAGCCAAGGGCGGCGGTGGCCGCCGAGGTGGTGGCCGCGACCGCGGTGGCGACCGGGGCGGCGACCGTCGTCCCCGCCGCGCTGCGGAGACCGCACCCGCCACGGCCGCTCCGGTCGAAGCCGGAACGGGGGCCTGAGCAATGTTGATCCCGCGCAGGGTCAAGTACCGCAAGCAGCACCACCCGAAGCGTTCGGGGATGGCTACCGGCGGCACCCGAGTGACCTACGGCGAGTGGGGCCTGCAGGCCCTGGAGCCGGCCTATGTGACGAACCGGCAGATC
>JAUPKM010000257.1 GCA_030837445.1 Actinomycetota bacterium | reverse complement strand
TTCTCCGGTTTGGCCCCGTTGATCGTGATCTCCAGATCGCCATACCGAGACGGGTGACGCCAGTGAGGATTGGCGTCCGTTCGCTCCTTGTGGATGTAGTTGTTGGCGATGCAGAGCCGATTGATCGCGTCTGTCGCGACCTCTGGGCCGGCGCGGTAGTTCCGATGGAATTCGCTAATGACCTCCGACGGGCGGGCCGTGATTGCTCCCATGATTTCCGCGTCCAGCAGGTCTCGCTGCCCAGGTGTGTCCTCAATCAGGCCGCGCTCAGCCGCATCGGTCAGAAGCGGAGCCAGCAGTTCATCGACACTCTCGTTCGAGGGTCGGTAGGCACTTGGCGTCGGAGTCCCCGAGGTACTACCCTCGCCGGCGACATCGAGCACGTCAAGCAGACGATTCCGGGCCCAACAGACGTCGGTGTGCTCGATCAGCCCGGACTGGACGGCGTAGGCCAGCAACTCCGCCAGCGCCGCCAGGGATTCCCCGGCAGCGATATCGGATTCGGGGGCCAGCGCCACTAGCGGGCGACCTCGCGCGCTCCGTCGTCGCTACCAACGAGGAAGAAGTCCGCGTCAATGCCGGTGTCTGCCCTGTAGCCGGCGGCGGTTCCATCGATGACGTCCTGCTCCTGTCCCGGTGTTGCCAGGATCACGGCGCAGCCGCCGAAGCCGGCACCGGTCATCCGGGCCCCGATCGTGCCGGGTTGTCGCCAAGCCGCCCCCACCAGCGAGTCCAACTCAGGTCCGGTGACCTCGAAGTCATCGCGTAACGATTCGTGCGAGGCCCGCATCAGCGCCCCGAACAGCATCAGATCATCTTCCTGTAGTGCGGCGGCAGCGGTGATCACTCGCCGCTGCTCGGTGACGGTGTGCCTCACCCGCGCGAAGACCTCATCGTCTGCGAGGATTTCGTGGACCTCGTCGAGCTCCGCGTGGTCGAGATCGATTAGTCGCCGACCGGCAAGTAGCGGGCGAAGCTGGGAGCCGGCCAGCTCCACCGCCCGCCGACGGTCGTTGTAGGCAGACTCGTTGAGGCTGCGGCGCTTATTGCTGTTGGCGATGATCACCGATGCCCGTTCGTGCGGGAACGCGACATATTCCACCGAGACCTGCTGGCAGTCCATCAGCATCGCGTGGCCTCGCCGTCCCAGTGCCACCGCCAGCTGGTCCATGATTCCGCAGGCGACCCCGATGTAGTCGTTCTCGGCACGTTGGGCTAGCAGGGCCAACTCCGCACCGGTCAGACCAAGGGCACCAATCTCGTTGGCAGCGACCGCGACCGCCAATTCCAGGGATGCCGAGGACGACAGCCCGGCACCATCCGGGATGTTCCCTGCAATCAGCAAATCAAGCCCGCTCAAGGGTCGATGACCGGCCTCGGCCAGCATCTGGAATACACCGGTGACGTAGGCGAACCACCCCAACTCAGGTCGATAACGGGTGTTATCGATGGAGGTCTCCACGACCCCTTCGGCAGGCCGATCCAATGACATCCCGCGCATCACCGACTCCCCATTGGGACGGACAAGCACCGTCGTGCCACGGTCTATGGCCATCGGCAGCACCCACCCACCGCTGTAGTCGATGTGGTCACCGATCAGGTTGACCCTGCCCGGCGAATGGAAGGCCCGGCACGTCGTCCCCGCTCCGAATACGTCGTCGAAGCGTTCCGCGAGCCGCGCGACGTCCAGTCTGTGTCCGCCGCCGTCAACCATCGGTTCTGCCTCCCTGTCCCCCATCCGCACGATGCCCCATCCCGAAGATCGCTCGGCTCCCTCTTCCAACCATGCTGGCGGACCTGACTTGATGATGCACACCACTGAGGAATTTGACAGGCTGGGGCCATCCGCACATCACCGGCCGAGGTCTGATGCAAGGCAGCGGCCGGTACTGCAGGCGCCGGTCAGGTGTTCTCTCGTCGGACAGGCGTTCCCGCGTCGTAGGCAGCAGGAGGCACAGATGAATCTGGACGAACTCGATGAAGGGTTCACCTGGGGGGTCGCGACGGCCGCGTATCAGATCGAGGGGTCTCCGAGCGCGGACGGCAAGGGACCCTCGATCTGGGACACCTTCACGCACAAGCGAAACAGACTGGGTCGAGGACCCATCAAGGACGGCAGCACCGGCGATATCGCCACCGACTCCTACCGGCGATACCCCGATGACATCGCCCTTACCGCCGCCATGGGCTTCGATGCCTACCGATTCTCACTGTCGTGGCCCCGGATCTGCCCGGACGGTGACGGCAGGATCAATCAGGCCGGCCTGGATCACTACCGCCGGATGGCCGACGCGTGTCTGGTGGCCGGGATCGAACCGTGGGTGACGCTCTACCACTGGGACCTGCCGCAGACGCTGGAAGACGCCGGCGGTTGGCCGAACCGGGACACCGTTTTTCGGTTCGCCGACTACGCCGGAATCGTCGGTGCGGCGCTGGGCGATCGGGTCACCAACTGGATGGTGTTCAACGAAGCGTTGTCGTTCACGCTGCTCGGGCACATGGTCGGCGCGCACGCACCGGGTCGACGGGGTTTCCACAACTTTCTGCCCGCCGCGCACCACGTCAATTTGGCCACCGCGATGGGTGCTCGGGCACTGCGAGCCACGGCCACTAGCCCGGTCGTCGGCACCACCGCCTACCTCAGTCCACCGATCGGCTCCGGCCCCGGCCCACTTGCGCGGCAGGCGGAGCGGGCTGCGGACGCGGTCCTCAATCGGTTGTTCCTGGAGCCGAATCTGGGACTGGGGTATCCATGGCGGGAAGCGCCGGTGTTGCGGGCAATCGAGCGACACATCGTGGCCGAAGACGAGCGCGATTTAGTGATCGACCTCGACTTCCTCGGTGTCCAGTACTACACGCGGCTGCGGGCCCAGTGGCTGCCGATCCCTGGCCTATGGACGTACCCGCGCTTTGGCCGGGACCGTTCACTGGAGTTGACCTCACTAGGCTGGGAGGTTCGACCAGAGGGTCTCGGGATGGTGCTGGACAAGGTCCACTCTTACGGCCGCTACGACCGGTTCGTGGTGACCGAGGGCGGCGCCTCCTTCGACGACGTGCTCGTGGACGGTCGGGTGCACGACGCCCGACGCGTGACCTACTACCAGTCGCACCTGGCCGAGGTTGCCAAGGCGCAACAACGCGGAATACCCGTCGACGGCTACTTCGCCTGGTCGTTACTGGACAACTTCGAGTGGGCAGAAGGGTTCCGGCCACGGTTCGGCCTCGTGCATGTCGACTATCCGACCCAGCAGCGCACCATCAAGGACTCCGGCTACTGGTTCGCCCAGCAGCTCGGTGGCACGGCCACACCGACAGGCCCGGACTAGGTCAGCCCGAGGAGAGCTTCTCCGCCACCGGCAAGTCGACGATCTTGCACGGGATGTAGGTGTCCTCGGACAAGTGATAGCTGGCACACACTCGGTGGTAGCCGTCAGCGACGGTCAGCGGGTAGTCGTGGAGGACGTCGCCGCGCACCACGAGCACGGGTGACCATTGCCTGCCGAGCAACACCTTGCTGAGGTCCCGCTTCACACTCAGGTCGTCCAGCGGCAGCAGGTCCAACTTGGCGGCCCGAAGGATGTCATTGGCACGGTGCTGCTCAATCGGGGCCTTCCGCAACGCGTCCACGATCGCTTGCACCGTGTGCTGATCCCCGAGCAGGGAGAGGTAGTTCGCCGCCGCCGGATAATCGTGTTCCACGACGTCCTGCAGCCAAAGCATCGCCCCAACATCCGCGCCCATGGTTTTTCGTTCCGTGTCGACCTCCTTGGCGACCTTCGCCACCGCCTCGGCTTTCTTCGCCACCGTGGAACCTCCCTTTGATCCGGGCCCGCAGCCTCTCGGCCGAGGGTCTTTGTGGGTGCGGCCGCATCCCAGTACCAGCGCGACCCCTCAGTCATCGCACCCTAACAGCGACCTGCGACGTTGGAGACTCAGCGACCTCGGCTCGTTTCACGAGCTCAGCGGGGCCAGGTGTGTCGGTGCTAGGTCGCCGCCTGGCCACCGCGATGCCCGCGATAGCCGCGACCCCGATTGCGGCCAGCGCACCTCCCCCGAGCAGACCCCACCTCGGTCCGAGCTCACGAGCGACCAGGCCAAGAAGTGGCGCGCCGACTGGATTGCCGCCGAAGAACACCAGTGTGTAGATCCCCATCACTCGACCACGGACATGCTCATCGGCGGCCAACTGAAGGTAGCTCTGTGCCGATACTGTGAACGTCAGGATCAGCAGACCGCAGATCGGAAGGAATGCAAGGAATATGCCGTAGCTGGGCATCAGTCCTGCCGTGAAGGTGGCGACCGCGACAGCAATGCCCGCCCACACCACGAACCTCAACCCCACTGCTGCCCGGCGTGCGGCCAGCAACGACCCGAGGATTGACCCGCAGGCCAGGACTGACCCCATCACCCCGTAGGCAGCGACACCGACCTTGAATTCCTGATTGGCCATCAGTGCGGTCGTGATCTGGTAGTTGCAGGCGAAGGTGGCGACCACTGCCACCAGGCCCAGCACGATGAGCAGATCGGACCGACTTCGCAGATAACGGAGTCCGCCGGCAAACGTGGCCCCGGAGGATCGCTGCGGCGACGACCCGTGGAAATCGAGTGGCCGCAGCGCGGCGATGGCGAGCAAGGCCACCAGATACGACGCAGCATTGACCACGAAGACCGGACCAATCCCGACCAGCGCGATGGTGAGTCCGGCGACAGCGGGGCCGACTATCCGCGACAGGTTGAAGGTGGCGCTGTTTAGCGCAACTGCATTGGCAAGACTGCTCACGGGCACCAGCTGACCCAGGAGTGCCTGTCGGGCCGGATTGTCCAGCGCGGCTGCGATCCCCAACACGAAAGCCAGCACGTAGACAAGCCCGACAGAGGCCGATGCCGCCATCACTGCGACCCCAAGGGTTAGAGCCGCCGCCCCCGCGAGGAGCCCTGCGACCACCATCACCAGCCTGCGCGACACCCTGTCGGCCAGCACTCCTGCGAGCGGGGCCACCAACAGGAAAGGTATGAACTGCAACGCCGTTGTGATGCCGAGCGTAAGTGCGTTGCCATGGCTGATTTCGAGGACGAGCCAGTCCTGACCTACCCGCTGCATCCAGGTACCCACATTGGTGACGACCTGACCTGTGAGATACCAGCGGTAGTTGCGAATCGAGAGCGCCGTGAAAGTCTGACTCATTCGACCACCAGACGTCCCAGCACCCGGCACGCGTCGGCCAGCAGGGCCCGGTCATCTTCGGAGAGTGCTCCCAGCCGGTTGCTCAGCCAGGCCCGTCTCCGACTTCGATGCTCCTGCAACCGCTCACGGCCGTCCTCAGTTAGTTCCACGATCACCAACCGAGCGTCGCTCGGATCCTGGCGCCGAATCACGAGGCCAGCCTTGGCCAAGTTGGCCACTGTCTTAGTCATCGAGGGCGCCTTGACGCGCTCCGTGTTGGCGAGGTCACCAATGGCCTGTGGCCCCAGCCGGCCAAGCGTGGCCAACGCGCCGAGCTGACTCGGAGTGAGGGAGTCGTTTGGGCTCTCCGCGCGCAATCTCCTGGCCAGCCGCATCACGGCGACCTGAAGCTCCGCGGCCAGTTCCGGTTGATGCTGGTCCCCGCCATCGGC
>JAUPKM010000256.1 GCA_030837445.1 Actinomycetota bacterium | reverse complement strand
GTCGGACCAGCCCCGCGACCACAGTGGCTCGGAACTGGGGGTGCTGTTCGGTGTACCTACGTAGCAGAAGCAGACCCGTGATCACGTCAGTGTCATGGTCGGCGGTAGTCCAATCGCCCAACACAATGACGCTTCTCGCGTCGCCCACGCGCACCAGGTCGAGTTGCGCGACCCCGGGCTGGCTGGCACTGCGCACCGCAATCCGGGTTGTCCGGCGTGACACCTCTCTCGTCAATTGCCCCTCGAGGACGGACTTGTGCTCGGAGCTCAGGATGGCGATCCACGCTCGACCTCGGCGGAGGTTCTGCAGGGCCAGTTCGTTGACGATCGTGAAGCCGATCCTGGACCAACCGAGAAGCACCGTGTGCTCGGTGGCGATGATCTGTCCGCCGCCCTCCCGAAGGCGTTCCATCTTGTCGCGGAGGGCATGGATGACGGTGCCAAGCACAGCTCCGGAGAACAGCAGAGCAATGATCGCGAACAGCACCGTCTGCAACTGCTCGTGCCACGGACCGCTGGCGGTACCCGCCCTGAACAGCGAGCGAAATCCTCCCCAGTACAGAGAAAGGAATCGGCCGAAGTCAGCGTGGCCAGTGGCGATCGCGTCGATGGCCAGCAACGCTGGTGTCACCACGAGTAGCAGCGTCGCCGCGCCGACGAAGGTGATGAACAGCAGTCCGGGTAGGCCTTTGGTGGCGGCTCTGTCATACCAATAGCGGACATAGGATCCGGCCGGGAGGCGGCGGGAGGAACGCGTCATCAGGAAGGTCCGCGGCGCGCACCCTGCGACGCCGAATTTGCCGGCCCGGTGGCGACCGTGACGTCAGTTGGGCTCGCGGCGCTGCCCGTTCGGTGCCACCACCCATCGGCGGAACCGAGCCCGCCGCATGCGGATGATCGACTCAGCATGGCGCCGATGATAGGGGATAGGCAGGCACCCAGGCAGTCGGCCGGATGCGTCGTTTTGCACGCTGCTGCCACACTCACCCCGTGGGCATAACCCCGATGCGTCTCGGACTACTGCGGGACGACCGTCCAAGGTCGGTGCGCGCCTTGCGGTTCGCCATCGGCGTGACCATCGGTCTGGTTTTCGTCGCCTTCGACCTGGTGCCGGAGGCCGTGTGGATCCCGATCACGGTGGCCGTGGTGATGAGCTCGGATCGCTACGCCGGGGGTGTTCTGAAGAAGTCCAGCCAGCGCGCAGCCGCGACCGCCATCGGGTGCGGCCTTGGCTTGGCCGTCATCGTCCTGCCGGGGCCGCACGGCAGCGCCATGATCCTGCTCGTCGGGGCCGCCGCCAGCTTTGCGGCTGGACTCTTCCTGACGGACGCCCGGTACAGCTATTTGGCGTTGTACGCCGGTATCAGCCTCATCATCGTTGTCTCGGTCCCTGCCGGCGAAGGCGTTTCGTTTGCCCTTTGGCGAATCGCGAACATTTTCATCGGTGGAGCGATCGGGCTGCTCGTGTCCACGGTCGTCCTGCCAGAGTCTGCTCGTCGCCACTTCCTCGACGAACTGGCGACGACGGCTCAGTTGTTCGCCGAGGCGATCGGTCTCCAACGCGAGCCTTCGACCGAGTTGGACGACCTCGTGGACCTTGAGGAGCGGATCATCAGCAGTGTGCGCCGGCAGCAGAGCACGCTGGCCAGTGCTCGACTGGAGAGCCTGGGCTGGCACCGAGCTGGCGATGACCTGGCTCGAATCGTCGAGCGGGAGCGGGAAATGGTTCGGCATTTCAGCGGGCGCACTCCGGATGAGAATTTCGAACGGCTGGCCGTCCTCACAGCAGAGGCGGACCAAGTGCTCACTCGCAACCAGCTGAACTGACTACTGAGCCCACAGCAGTAGCGGAGGCCGGCGGCCTTGGCAGCCCCCGCGGACGCCTCATCGGGATGTGATTCACGATTGAGTAGAGGCGCGCAAACTAGTCGCACTAGAAGGGTGCGCGTATGCGCAGACAGTAGATGGAGCACTGGTTGCCGATACCTTGGCTCTATGAAATGGGAGGAGTTCGCCCGTCCATCGGTGGCGGTGGACGTCGCCGTGCTCACGGTTGTCCCCGAGTCGCAACCGTGGCTGGGCCTGCTTGTGTATCGGCGTGCCGGTGACGCCCACCCGGGACGGTGGGACATTCCTGGCGGATTTGTCCAGGCTGGGGAGAGGCTCGCCGATACCGTGCTGCGCGTGTTGCGGGAGAAGTCCGACGTGCGGGGCTTGGCGCCGACCCAGTTACATGTGTTCGATGATCCGAAACGTGACGAGCGTGGTTGGGTGATCGCGGTCGCGCATATGGATGCGGTACCCCACCAGCGACTCCAGGCTGCGATGACGCGTCGCGACGACGTCCGAATCGTGCGCGTGCAGGATTCCGATGGCCGCGTCAGGGTGCAACTCCCCGGGAGGTTTCGTCGGCTTCCCTGGGACCACGACGAGATCGTCACGATGGCGGTTGAGCGGCTGCGGGAGCGCTACGCCCGCCATCCGGATCCGGACGGCTTGACGTCGAGCTCTGACGAAGGCATGACAACGACCACTCACGCCCCAACCGTGCCAACCTGGGACGGCGGCCCCGTGCTGGGCGATTCTCAGGTGCACGCATTGGTGGCCGGCGCCGAGACCGGACCGGCGTTTACCCTGACCGAGTTACGGCGGGTACACGAGGCGGTCGCGGGACGCCCGCTGCAACGGGACACGTTCCGGCGGATGGTTGAGCCGCACTTGCACCGAACCGCGTTCACCAGTGAAGGCCGAGTCGGCCGACCGGGGGTGCTCTACGTGCGCGACGACCGTTAACGATCAGACCACCGTGCGATGCGAGATCCGAGCTGGGGACGCATGCGTGGCGCTCCGCCGTCAGAATATTACGTTCATCAGACCATAGGTTAGGCTGCCGACAGAAAGTCAGAAAGTCAGAAAGTCAGAAAGTCAGGACGTCGTTGAGGAGGGCCAGATGGCGCGCTATGGTCGCGAGCATAAGGAAGCCACCCGCCGACGCATCGTCGAGACGGCAGGTCGCCGGTTCAAGCAAGACGGCATCGACGGATCCGGCATCGCCACACTCATGGCCGACGCCGGACTCACAAACGGGGCCTTCTACGCCCACTTCGACTCCAAGGACGACCTGGTCGCGGCAGTTGTCGAAGACCAGCTTGGTCGGCAGGTGTCGGAGTTCAGCGAGCTGCCGGCCGGCGTATCAGGACTTGAGGTTTTGGTCGTCGAGTACCTGTCGCCTGCGCACCGCGATCACTGCGACCTCGGGTGTCCCTCAGCGGCCCTTCTTGACGAAATCGGCCGCTGTAACGGTGCCACCAAGGACGGGTATGCCGCGGGCGCAATGGCGATCGTGGATGAGATTTGTACTCGGCTGAAGCCCGACGATCCCGCGTCTGCCCGCGGGACGGCGTTCGCATTGTTCACAATGCTCGTGGGCTCGATGCAACTAGCCCGGGCCGTAAGTGACAAGGAGTCGTCGGACTCCATCCTCCGGCACGGTGTCCGTAGTGCTCAGGACATGATTCGCCGCGAGGCCAACCAGCAGTAGTAGAACGGGCGTCCCTTGGGTCAATGGGGGTTGCGCACATCATCTGTCTCGATTATCGTACGATCGTAATGCTAGCAATGAGGAGCAGAGATATGACCACCGCCGCGTCGCATCGGGGAGCCCCGACCAAGTCAATTGATGTCGGCGGCACGGCCTTCGCCTACCGAGATCTGGGCCCTCGGAACGGTACCCCGGTGATCTTCCTCAACCACCTCGCGGCGGTTCTGGACAACTGGGATCCGAGAGTCGTCGACGGTATCGCCTCGCAGCGACGGGTGATCACCTTCGACAACCGAGGCGTCGGCGCTTCGGCGGGTAGGACACCGAGTTCAATCGCTGAAATGGCGAATGACACCGTCGCATTCATCCGGGCGCTCAGGTTGGACAAGGTCGATCTGCTCGGTTTCTCGATGGGTGGCTTCGTGGCGCAGGTCATTGCAGCAGAGCACCCCGCTCTCGTCCGCAAGGTCATTCTTGCCGGCACCGGCCCCGCGGGAGGCAAAGGCATCGACAGAGTCACGCGGCTCACCCTCCTCGACATGGTCAGGGGCGCCGCCACGTTCCGCGACGCGAAGTACTACTTGTTCTTCACCGATTCCGCGAACAGCCGGTCAGCGGCGCGAGCCTTCCTGGACAGGTTGAAGGAGCGGCAGGAGAACCGAGACAAGGCGATCTCGGTCGCCGCGTTCCGGGCCCATCTCAAGGCTATCCACGGCTGGGGCGTCCAACAGCCGACAGATCTCTCGCGCATTCCGCAAGCAGTGTTCGTCGCCAACGGCGACCACGACCGGATGGTGCCCAGCGAGAACTCGACCGACCTCGCGCGACGGCTGCCCAATGCCCAACTCACGATCTACCCCGACGCAGGCCACGGTGGCATCTTTCAGCACCACACGTCCTTCGTCCCGGAAGCGCTGGACTTCCTTGCTGCCGCGTAGCCACCCAAAACAAGGAGGACATCTCATGAAGGCATTCGTTGTTGCGAAGTACGGCAAGGACGGTCTGCGCGCCGCCGATCTGCCCGAGCCCACTTTCGGAAGCGGCGACGTGCTGGTTCGAGTGAGCGCGGCGAGTATCAACCCGCTGGACAGGATGACCCGCGACGGCGAGTTCAAGCGCCTGATCAAGCGCAAGCCCCCGTTCGTGCTCGGCCACGACCTGGCGGGCGTCGTCACCGAGGTCGGCACCGACGTCCGTGATTTCAGGGTTGGCGACGAGGTCTTCGCCCGTCCCCGCGACCTCCGGGCCGGAACGTTCGCCGAACTGATCGCGATCGACCAGGACGACGTCGCCCTCAAGCCAGAGTCGCTCACGCTAGAGGAGGCCGCCGCCGTCCCGCTGGTCGCGCTGGCCGCCTGGCAGATCCTCGTGGAGCGGGCACACCTGCGGCCCGGTCAACAGGTGCTTGTCCACGCAGGAGCAGGCGGCCTCGGCTCGACGGTCATCCAACTGGCAAGGCACCTCGGCGCCACCGTGGCGACAACGACAAATGCGACCACGATGGACCTGGTCCGGGACCTCGGGGCCGACGTCGTCATCGACTACACCACGGCGGACTTCTCCGAGGCGCTGTCCGGCTACGACCTTGTTGTCGACTCCCTTGGCGGCCCTAACCTGGAGAAGTCCCTTACCGTGCTGAAGCCCGGTGGCCTCGCCATCGGTGTTGCCGGGCCTCCCGACGCCGGGTTCGCCCGACAACTCGGCGCACCGGCGATCGTGGGCCTGGTCATGAACCAGCTCAGCCGCAAGGTCCGCAAACAGGCGAAGGCCCTCAACGTGCGCTACGAGTTCCTCTTCATGCAGGCCAGCGGCTCACAGCTTCGCGAACTCGGCGCCCTGTACGACGCGGGCGTGCTTCGGCCGGTCATCGACAGCACTTTTGCGTTCGACAAGGCAGTCGAGGCCATGGCCTACGTCGAGCAGGGCCGCGCTAAGGCCGGCAAGGTCGTGGTGACGATGCAATCCCCAGCTGGCGACTAGCGGTGGCGCCGAGGTGCCGTGCCAGTTGGATGACCGTCGAGCCGAGGCCGCCTGCTCCGGCGTGGACAAGCACCTGTTGACCGGGCAGCAGGTGTGCCCGCTCCACGAGGATCTGCCAGGCGGCCAGCGCGACCAGCGGGACGGCGGCGGCCTCCTCTAGCGTGAGCG
>JAUPKM010000255.1 GCA_030837445.1 Actinomycetota bacterium | reverse complement strand
CTGATTGGGCGTCTGCGAGCGTCTCGAAACCGGCGCTGCGGGCGCTGGTGGCCGCTACCTCGACCTGACTCAGTCGCTGGCGTTCGGTTTGCTCCGCTGCGCGAATGGCGATCGCGAGAGTGGCGAGTGCCGCGGCTCGGTCCCGAGATTCACCCACCAGGGCGGCCACTGTGCCACTGTCGCCTGCGGCCTGCGCCACGGCCACGTCATCGCCGCGCAGGGCATCCTCGGCGTTCCGCTGTTCGATCTGCAGTCGAGTCACGTCGGTTGTGAGGTCCCCGACCAGTTGCGCGGCTTTGGCCTCGGTGTTCTCGCACACGAGAAGTTTCGCCGCGAGTTCCTTCGCCTCCAGATCGGCCTGGGTGGCGGCCAGCAGGTCCGCCCGGGACTGCAAGAGTCCCTCCTCGATCTGCTGGGCGGAGAATCCTGCCGTCAACGCCAACTCCCGCGTGCGATCAGCAGCCACTTCCTCGCGCACTTGGCCAGCCGCCATCCGGACTTCTTCAAGGCGGGCGGAATGGCCCCGGGCAGCGTCGACCATGGTCTGGTCGACGGGCTTGTCCGCCGGCGTAGCCGGCGCTGGGTGCTCGGTGGCACCACACACGGCGCAGGCTTCGCCCTGCCTAAGGTGTGCGGCAAGTTCCCCGGCCATCCCGTCAATTCTGGTCTGGACCAAGCTTTGCCACGCGTCTCGGGCGGCCTGGTGGGAGTCGATCGCGTCGCGCTCAGTGTCGCGAGCTTCCGCCAATTTGGTAGTCAGAGTTGCCACCTTGGCCTCCGCCTCGCGCCGCTGGTCCCAAAGCTTCACCTCCGCCGAAGCGGCGGCGAGCCTCCCGGCAGCACTGGCCAGATTCCGTTGTCGAGCCCTGAGTTCGACCAACTCCAGGGCCAGACCCTGCTGCCGGGAAACGTTCTGCTCGAGCGAGTCTGCAACCACAGCCAATCGGGTCGTGGCCTCGTCGGCAGCTGTACGTCGCGCCGGCAGCCCGCGCTCCACGGCCAGCAGGTGATCCAGCGAGGCGGCCTGCTCGGTCAGGAGTATGGCCTGTGACTCGAGGCTGCTGGCGTCCGGCACGGTCGACGGCTCGACCTCGGCCCTCGCGACCAACCGCTCCACGTCCTGCCGACTCCGGAGCGCCTCCTTCTCCAACTTCGAGAGCGCCTCGATCTGGGTCCGCAACGGTTCAGCCTGGTCGGCCCGGTGCAACGCGAGCGTGCGCACGTCATGGTCAGACCTACCCGCCCGGTGGTGATCGAGGGTCGTGCTGATCAGCAGGAAGTCTGCGATCCGCTCTCGGCGGTCCGCCGCACCTCGGGCGGCCTGGTCCACCTTCGCCTGGGCGGGCCGCAGATTTTCCAACTGCGACTCCGACGCCGCCACGGAAGCTCGGAGGACCGCCAGGTGTGCGCGCAACTGTTCAAGCAGGCTCGGGTCCTCAAGGGTCCAGGTCTGCTGGTCTTCGACGGCAAGGTCGCCAGCCTCCTTCGCCCTCGTCAGAGCGTCGTGCACCGCGGCCTTCGCCAATTCCTCGGAAGCCCGTGCAGCCTGCGCTCGCCGCTCGAACTCCGCCGTCATCCGATCGAAACGACCGGCACCGAATAGTCTGGTGAGAACCTCTCGCCGCTTGTCATCGTCGGCCCGAAGGAACCGCGCGAAATCGCCTTGCGGGAGCAGCACGACCTGCCCGAACTGCTCTCCGGTGAGGCCGATCTCCTGATTGATCCGAGCGCCGACCTCTTCGGCGTTGGCACTGATCAGATTCCAACTATCACCGTCACTGCCGTACAGCAGGACAGACGACTTCTCAATTGTCCAGCCATCACCACGCTTCTTGGGTCGTCGGTGCTCGGGGACGCGAGTGATCTTGAAGGCCCGACCGGACACGGTGAACTGCAAGGTGACCTCGGGCGTCTCCTCCGGGGCGAAGTCGGAGTGCAACTTTGCCCTGTCACCTCCGGGCCCTGACAACTTCCCGTAGAGGGCGAACGTAATCGCGTCCAGAACCGATGACTTCCCTGAACCGGTCGGTCCTTCGAAGAGGAAGATGCCGCCGTTGGTGAGGGCCTCGAAATCGATGTCCTGCCTGTCCGCGAAGGGCCCGAACGCCTGCAGGGTGAGCCGGTTGATTTTCATCAGCGCATCACTGCTTCGACTGCAGTCGCCTCGACGACCTGCCCGATCAAGGTGCGCGTTGGGTCGTCGGGGACGCTACCGGTGACGTGTGCGTAGAAATCCGCCGTGATGTCGGCGGGATCGGTGACGGGACTTACTGGGATTAGACCTGTGCTCGACGTCAGGTCCACATCGGGCTCGAATTCGAGCGCTATGGTGTGTGGCCACACCTGCCGCAGCTTCTCCATCGGCGACTCTGGTCGGACCGCATCTGTGAGTATCACCTTCAGCCAGGAGTTGGCCAGCCCGCTGTTGTCTCGGTCCGCCGTCGCCAGCAATTCGTCGAGTCGTCCGCGCACCTGTCGCAGTGGTCGGGGCACAGGCGTTGGCAGGCGTTCCGACGTTACTGAGCCGGCCCCGTCGAGCTCGACCAATAGGACGGACTTCTGATGGTCGCGTTCCGAGAAGGAGAATGCGATCGGTGAGCCGCTGTAGGCCAAGACCGTCTCGGGGTGTGGGCTGGCGACCACCTGAGGTCCGTGCAGATGTCCCAGCGCCAGATAGGTAAACCCGTCAAACACGCCCGCGGGGGCGTCACCGATACCACCGACGCGGATCTGTCGTTCGGAGTCGCTGGCCTCCCCGCCAGTGATGAAGGCATGGGCCGCCACGACTGTGCGCCCCAACCCGCGCGCGGCTGCATCCAGCCGAATCCGATTCGCGGCAGCCGCAAGCACGGACTCGTGGGATCGTTCAGCGCCAAGTTCAGTCATCACCGCGTCCGGTATCAGGTAGGGGATGCCGTAGAAGCCCACCTGGCCATCCGCATCTGCCAGCACGACCGGATCGGCGACCTTGGCCACTTCGGCCCGTACGTGAATCCCGGACTGAGCAAACAAGGCACCGCCGTAGCGCAGTCGCACCGGATGGTCGTGGTTGCCCGGAATGATCACCATCGGAATTCTGGCCTCAGCGAACGCGGCCACCGTCCGGTCGAGTAGATCCACCGCTTCGGTGGGCGGAATTGAGCGGTCATAGATGTCCCCGGCCACCACGACCGCGTCGACCGCGCGGGCCTTGGCGGTCGACAGCAGCCAGTCCAGGAAGGTGCTCTGGTAGCCGATCAGGTCGATCGTCTGTAGTCGCCGACCGAGGTGCCAGTCGGATGTGTGAATGAATCGCATGTGCTGTCCCCCTCCACCGGCTACCCGGCCTGCGTCGTCTTCGAACATTGAAGCAGGGGGGTCCGACAGTGACGCTCTGATGCCAAGCGGCGCAGCTGGCCTTGACTATCGATCGAGGAACTCCTCGATCACGGGAGCGAGTTCATCGGCCTCCGACACCAAGCCCAGGTGACCGCCCTGGTAGAGCGTCAACTCGGATCCGCGCACCATTCGATGGAGGATGCGGGCGTTGGCCACCGGGATCAGCGGGTCATCGGTGCCTGCCAGAATCAACGTGGGCGCGGAGATCAGGGGCAGGATACCCAGACTCGACCAGGCCAGACCTGCACCGAGTTGGTACAGGTACCCGCGTGCATCTGCGGTACTTCGGTGCGTCCGCATACTGTCCGCAATCTGGGCACCTCGGGTTCGCGCCGACCCGCCGTAGATGTCCCCGGCAATCATGGCCATGTATTCGGGGTCGTCGTAGCGCCGATGCGTGATCATCTTTGCCAGTACGTGCGGACGGGCCGGAACCATCAGCGACCCGGGCGCGGTGGCGACCAGCACAAGCCGACGCACCCGGGATCGGCAGGTGAAGGCGAACTGTTGCGCCAGTGCTCCGCCCCAGGAGATCCCCAGCACATCGACAGGACCATCGACGCCCACGGCGAGGAGCATGTCGTCGACCATTCGGGAGAGGTGGGTCAGTCGATAGGGGAGCAGCGGGGTCGGTGACCCGCCCACTCCGGGGGCATCGAACCCGACGATGGTCCGCCGTGGTTGGAGCCTGTCGACCAGCGGCTGCAGTAACTCCAGCCGAGCGCCGATTCCATTCATCAACAGCAACGGCGTGACCCCAGGTTCCCCCGTCGCGATCGACACGCGAAGTTGTTGACCCGAGACTTCGACGCTCTGCGTCAACGCGGTGGGGCGATTCACCATCTCATGCTAGTCGGCCCGACCCGTACTGCCCGCCGCTACTACCCCGCACG
>JAUPKM010000254.1 GCA_030837445.1 Actinomycetota bacterium | reverse complement strand
ACGCGCCTACGGGCGCGAGAAAGGGGACTCCTGTGAGCCCCAACGTTCAGGCCCTGGCCGACGAGCTGGACGCGCTGCGTACCGAGCTGGTCGACCTTGAGGCCATCGAAACCCCCACCGAGGAGCAGGCCGCACGGTCGGCCGCGATCCTCACCGAGTGGGACGACAAGAAGGCCAGCCACGACGCCCTCGTGGAGCGTGCCGCACGTATTGACGCGATCCGTTCGGCGCAGGTCGCCGGCCGCGTCGAGCCCGCGTTCAGCGCCCCGCAGGTGATGAAGCGCACCGACCCGTTCGCCGACCTGGACGGCCTCCGCTTCGCCAACCCGAACAGTGAGGACGTGATCGCACGCGCGGTCACCGCCGTCACCGATCACAGGTTCCGCGGCGTGACTGACGAGCACGTGGAGTCCGCCGTCCGTACCATCGAGTCCGTGCCCGGCGCCGCCGCTCACGCCCTCGTCTACGGCTCGCCGGCGTACCTGTCCGCCTTCCGTACCTGGGGCAACGCCGCAGGTCGCGGCCAGAGCCCGGCATTCTCCCCCGAGGAAGCCGCCGCGATGCGTACCGCGCTCAGCCTCACGACCGGCTCGGGCGGATACACGCTCCCGACCCTGTTGGACCCGTCGATCATCTTGACCTCGAATCAGGTCAAGAACGGCATCCGTGAGATCGCACGCGTCGACACCATCACCCAGAACGTGTGGTACGGGGTGTCGTCTGCCGGTGTCACGTCCTACTGGACGGCTGAGGCCGCTGCTGTCACTGACGGTTCACCGACGTTCGTCCAGCCCAGTGTCACCGCCTCCAAGGTGACTTCTTACGCGCTCGGCTCGTACGAGATCTTCGAGGATTCGCGGCTGCTGTCACAACTGCCTGAGCTCATCGCCGAGTCGCTGTCCGACATCGAGCAGGAGGCGTTCGTTTCCGGTTCCGGTTCCGGCGCCCCCAAGGGCATCGTCACCGCGATCAGTGCGACCGCTGGCAGCACCGTGACCGCCACTACCCGCGGCTCGTACAGCTCGGTTGACCTGTTCGCCGTGGTCGACGCGATCCCCACCCGCCACGAGGACAAGTCCACGTGGCTCGCCAACAAGAAGACCTACTCGGGCATCCGCCAGTGGTCGACTGCGTCCACCGGCGCCCTGTTCTGGTCCGACCTCGGGCACGCCCTGCCGAACGTGCTCCTTGAGTCGCCGTACGTCAAGGCGTCGAGCATGGCGACCACCACGGTTAGCGGGACTGTGCTGCTCATCCTGGGTGACTTCAAGAAGTTCCTGGTGGTCGACCGGATCGGCACGCAGGTGGAGTTCATGCAGAACGTGGTGAACACCAACGGCCTGCCCACTGGACAGCGCGCCCTCGTGGCTCACAAGCGCGTCGGCAGCGACGTGTTGGATACCAACGCCTTCCGGTTCCTCAAGACCTGACCGGGACACCAACGGCCGCCGATCCAGCGGCCAAGACCTGCCGGGGCGCTTCCCTCTGTGGCGCCCCGGCAGGCACCCACCGCGGGTGAAACGGAACACGGAGGGCAACCGAGCAGAGGACCGCCATGGCAAAGATCACCTACCGGCAACCACCCAAACCGCCCCCGGCATCCGACACCCCGGCCGGGCTCGTCATCGGGTTCATCCACCCTGGCACGATGTCCGCCTACTTCACCACGTCGCTGCTGGCGTCGATCCTGGTCGACCAGAACGGGCCCCGCCGCCTGGTCGGCATGCTGCAGGAATGGTCCAGCGCCAACGTGTCCGGCTCCCGCAACTCCATCGTCCGCCAGTTCCTCGACGGCCCCGGCGAGTGGCTGCTGTTCGTCGATACGGACATGGCGTGGGAACCGCCCGACATCGACGCGATCCTCGCCGCCGCCCACCCCGACACGGCGCCGATCGTCGGCGGGTTGTGCTTCGGCCTGGCACACGGGTCGCTGTTCCCCACCATCTACGGGGTCGGCACCGACGAGCACGGCGACCAGCGACTGATGCGCGGCTGCCTCTACGAGCCCGACACGCTCATGCCCGTCGCAGCGACCGGCGCCGCGTTCCTCCTCGTCCACCGCAGCGTCTACACCAAAGTGCGCGACGACAACTACAACCAGACCTTCCCCTGGTTCCAGGAAACCGAGGACCGCGGGCAACCCGTAGGCGAGGACGTCACGTTCTGCCTGCGCGCCGCCCGCTCCGGGTTCCCCGTCCACGTCCACACCGGTATCCGCATCGGGCACCACAAGTCGCAGGTGCTCACCGAGGCCCTGTTCATCCACCAACAGCAGACAGGAGCGCCCCCTGATGGCTCTGAGTGACGCTGAAACAGCCCTGATGACCGGCCCGATCGTGTGGGGCACCTACGACGCCGTTCAGCAGACGCACGCCACCTACGACGCTTTGCAGGAGGCGCACCCCACCTACGACGGGGCCGGGTTCGTTGGTGCTGGCAGCATGGAGCCGACCGCATGATCGACGTGGGCGACGTCTACTCGACCTCGGTCACGGTCTACGACGCGGCCGGCACCCCGGCTGATGCTGGCGCCGTATTCTGCACGGTCACCGCGCCGGACGGCACGGTGTCGTCGCTGCACGTGCTGCACGAGTCGCCGGGGCTGTACCGAGCCGGTGTGCTCGCGTCTGCCGCCGGTACGTGGCAGGTCAACTGGCGCGCGACTGGTGTCAACGAGTCGGCGCACGATGAGACGTTCAATGTCCGCGACCCTGCCGCATTTCCGGTCATTTCCCTAGCCGACGTTCGAGCCCATCTGAACATCACGGACACGACCGCAGACGACGAGTTGCGGCGCATCGTGGACGTTGCCTCATCGACTGGTGAGGCGTGGACGGGGCGCGTGTTTGGCCGCCGTACGTGCGTCGATGTCCTGTCAGGATCGGGCCCGTTCCTGGCGTTGAAGGCCTGCCCCGTGCTGTCCGTGTCGTCTGTGACCGAGAACGGCGCCGCGGTGCCGGTTGGCGGCTACGCGCTGACATCCCCCGAGGGCGGTGTCCTGTCGCGGGTGTCCGGGTGGTCCGCCCGTGATTGGGCGCGCGGTTCGGGCAACGTGACCGTGACCTATGTGGCCGGGCATCACGTGCAGCCGCCGACCGACGTGCAAGGCGCGCTTGAGATGGCCCGGCACCTGTGGCAGACGCAGCGCGGGTCGATCCGCGCCCGCGCCAACAACGACCCCGGCATGATGGCCACGTTCTCTGTCCCGCTGCGGGTGCAAGAGTTGTGGAATCAGAATCTGATGGGCTCGCTCTGATGGCGCCGGCGACGTGGCCGGCCGCCTATGCGGCGATCCTGTCGGCCTTGCGGGCCGCGCTAGACGTGCCCGTGCTGGACGCTGACGACGACCTCGGGGCCGGCGGCGACCTGCGTGCCGCCGTGGTGCTGGGGACTGACACCGGCGATGAGGGCCGCTGTGGCGTGTTCGCTCAGGAGTATCACGACCTCGGGGCGACCGCGACCCGCGACGACATCGGCACGATTGATGCCCAGGTGTTCGCGCAGTCCGGGGGCGACGACCTGGCGCCGCTGCGTGCGGCCGCGTTTGACGCCTTGGCTGACGTGGAGTCGGCGCTGCGGTCCGGCATCACCCTGGGGGTTGCGTCGGCGCTGCGCATCGAGTTGTCCGGCGGCGACGTGTTCCAGGGCCGCACCGAGGATGGCACGTTCGTTGAGGTCCGTTTTCAGCTCACCTACACCGCACTCATCTAGGAGCACCCATGACCAAATATCGCTATGTCGGGGCTGAGCCGCGCCGGATGCAAGTTGGGATCCGTGAGGTGGCGATCGAGCCCGGCGACATCATCGACATCCCCGACACCCCCGGCGTCTACGTGCAGACCGGGGAACACAACGAGGTGCCGCTGTTCGAGCGGCACACCACCACCAAACCGGCGGCCAGCCGCCAGAAGGAGAGCGAGTAATGGCCATCGGTTCCGGGCTCGGTTCGCAGGTCGGCTACTCCCTGGAGAGTGGCTCCTACGGCACCTACACCGCCCCCACAAAGTTCCTGCGGGCCAAGTCGTACAGCGTCACCCCGAAGCACACCCGCGTGCAGGGCGAGGGTATCCAGCCGGGCATTCTGGGGCCGTACGGTGCCCACTATGTTGAGACGGCTCAGGCCGCCGAGGCGTCGTTGGCGTTCGACGTGCAGACCACCGTCATGGGGCTGCTGTTGCAGGCGACCACGGGTGGCACGTCGACCGCTGTGGCGGTGACCGGTTCGACCGGCGCCTACCTGCACACGCACACGTTGGGCGACAACGTGGGCAAGTCGTACACGATCCAGTCCGGGCGCCCGACCCGCGCCGGCACACTGGTGCCCGCCACCCTTTCCGGCGGCAAGGTGACATCTGCCGAGTTCACGTGTGAGGCGAACGGCATCCTCGGTGCCACGTTGAGCATTGACGGGCAGAAGTGGGACAACACGACCGCGCTCGCCACCGCAAGCTACACGGCGTCGTCCGTGTTCACCGGCAAGGAGATGTGTCTCAAGGGTGGCACTGTTGGCGCTGAGACGTCGATTGCCGGTGTGCGTTCGGTTGCGATGACGTTCAACCGGCCGATGGACGTGGAGGATTACACTGCGTGCGCGGGCGGGTTGAAGGCTGAGCCGGTGCAGAATGAGGTGGTCGACATCACTGGCACCCTCAAGGCCGATTGGTTGGCGAAAGCGACCTTCGAAGATCTGGCCAACGCCAACACGAGCACTAGCCTGGTGTGGGAGTTCGTTAAGGCTACGGCGATCACGGGCAGCACCTACCCGACGTTTCGGATCACCCTGCCGGGCGTCTACTTCGAGTCCAAGGGGCAGGACGTTCCCGGCCGCGACGTGCTCACAACCGATTGGGCGTTCACGTGGCGCTACGACGGCACGAACCTGCCGTCCGTTGTGCAGATCACGACAGATTCGGCGCTGTAGTCCGATGACCGCGGTTCAGGTCGACGGGCCCGACCTGGCCGCGGTCGCACGGGCACTCAAGGGTGCAAGCCCGGAGGCGTTGAAGATCATGCGCCAACACCTGCGCAGCGCCGCGAAACCGGCCCTAGCGGCCGAACGTGCAGCGGTGCAAGAGCTCACCATGTCGACGGCTGTTACGCAACGGTCCGGGGTGCTACGCCGCAAGACGACGACGGTCACGGAGGGCACGGGCACGTCCCGCGGCTCGGGTGCCAGTCAGCGTGAGGCCGCGATCCTGGCCAAGCGTAAGTCGGTTGTGGGCTATGCGAAGGCGCGCAAGGCCGCGGCGAAACGGTCCGGGCTGCGCTCGTCCATCGCCCGCGGCATGAGGATCACCTACACCGATTCCGCCAAGTCCGCCGGGGTCAAAGTTCGCACGTCGGGTACGTCGCTACCGGCCGATCAGCGCGGCTTGGCCAAGGCCATGAATACCGGCAAATGGCGGCACCCGGTATTCAACGGCAAGGGTGAGCCGCGGGCGCAATGGTCGTGGGT
>JAUPKM010000253.1 GCA_030837445.1 Actinomycetota bacterium | reverse complement strand
GGACGGCGAATTCGTCCCCGCCAACCCGCAACCCAAATGTGTGCTCGACGCCCTCGGCCAGCAAGGGCTGAGCGTTGCCAACCTCGGCTTCAGCCTCGGCTATGTCTTCAACGGGGAATGGGAATTGAGCCACTTGGCGATCAACCCAGGCCCGCCACCGGCCATCCTAGAGAACCCCAGTGCCCCGGCGGTGTCGATGGCAGCGACGGTGTTCCTGCCCGACCGGTGGACCACCGACATTTCGCTGCGTAACAGCCCGCAAGTCAGCCTCAATGCCGCGATCGGCCCGGTGGACACGTGTGTCCAGTTCTCGATCGGTAGCCAGGACCCGAACGCCCAAGAGGCGTTTGACGTGGCCAACGCCGGCGTCGTGACTGGTTCGTACCTGTATGTGCTGGTCGCCCCGCAGGGCTGCAAAATCACCGTCGGCGCGGTCCCGATGCAGATCGAACCAGGCTACGGAGTCGCCTTCGACGGACAACTCCTCGGCGATCAGGTCACCGCACAGCTGAATGTGTCGTTCGCGTTCGGTAACGAGAACCTGACCGCCGCGAACGATACCCACGTCTGGGGGGCACTGAACATCGGCGCGTTCAGCCTGAACGGGGTGTCGATGCAGAACACCCTGGTCAACATCGACCTGTGGACCGGGCCCTTCCTGGGAGTGACAAGCACGGTGGCGTTCTCCGGCGGGCTACAGGTCGGTGATCCGACCATCGTCGGCGGCAGCGCCCAGATCAACGGCTACGCCGCCATCACCCCGGCGCAGGTCAACCTCGTCGGCGCGAACAACGTCACCGTACCCAGCGCGGCCAGCCTGACGCTGGTGCTCGGTGGCAGCGGCACCATCAGCGTCGGCGACGGCCTGATCAGCGCCAGCCTGTCCGGTGGTGCCTGCCCGACCGGGGCCATCCCTGGCGAGATCGGCCAAAGTTGGCCGACCGAGGTGACCGCCCCCGGACCCAACGGCACCACCACGTCGGCGCCGATCACCAACTGCATCGTCTCGTTGGCGATGCAGGACGGCCAATTCGACTACCTCGGCGTCAACGCGAACATCTCGCTGAGCATCCTCGGCACCAGCCTGGACGCCCAGTTGGCACTGATCTACTCCAACGACCAACTGCTGCAACTGCACATCGCCCTCGGTGCCACCTTGAATTTCTGGGTCGGCTCCGTCGGCGGCGCGGTCTTCGTCGACTACTGCACCGGCACGCTCACCCCCAACGGTGACGGCTCCACCGACGCCTCCTCCTGCGCCACCTCACCCACCGCAGCCGACTCGGTGATGCGGGTGGAGTTTGCCGACGGCACCTTCCAACTCGGCTGGTGCCCGTTCTGCTACCAGACCACCTTCGGGCCCTACAACATCTACAATCACGAAACTGCCAACCCCGAGCCACCACCGCAGCCAATCCTGAACACCGACCTCAGCCTGAAGGTGCCCCTCGGCTACACCAGCCTGCCCGCCAGCGCCTACAGCCTGCCAATGCTGCTCGACAACCCCGACTCCGTCCTGCAAACCAACATGCAGGAGAACCCCACTAGCAATAGCACGACGAACTACGCGGTCAAGGCCATCGCGCCCGGCGGCGGACCCGACGCACCCTGCCCCCAACCCACCACGGGAATCGCCTGGCAGCCCTCCGCCGACAACCCGAATCCAACCCCCAACAACCTTCCGACTATTCCGGTCGGCACAACCTGCGACATCCAAGTCGTCTACAGCGAGCAGATTCCTTGGGGTTTCCCGGTGATACCGACCGAACAAGACATGTCGGCCGCTTTGAACGATCCATCGCAGTGGAAGGCTCCGCAGGTCGGCTACATCGAGTGCACCAATAGCCAATGGTCCGCGGTGAACAACTTGGGCGCCTACTGCCAGTTCCCATGGGGCGACGACTCGTTGGCGCCGTCGGTGTGGGTCGATGGAAAGGCCCCCCCGAACGACGCGATCCTCGCCCAGCTGAGTTACGGGATGACCACCCCCTTCGGGGTGCTGCCAGCCGGTATGGAACTCGCCACCGGTTCCACGCTGTGGTCACCTGACGGCACCACGGCACTGTCGTTCTCGGGGCCGACCGTGCCCGGGCAGCCGGCCACATCACAGTTGATGTTGTCTGTCGGCGGCAGCTACCCCGACACGGGACTGGGTGCCCAGGCAAACTCCCCAGCGTGGACCGCACCGGGCGGCGGCCTCCTCAAGACGCCGCCGCAATCGCCCGCCGAGCTGATCAAGGGCCATCTCAAGATGGGTGTCGATGGGGTCGCCACCGTGAGCGACTCCATCGGCAACCGGATCTGGAGCTCCGCGCTTGCCAGCCCCCCCTTGGGTAAGCCCTATCTGGAAATCGGTGAGGGCGGTATGTGGGTCCAGGATGCCGGCAACCCAGGCTCCCCGGTCTGGGGCACCACACCCCCGCAGGGCTTCTTCGAACTCCACCAAACTCAGAATGTGGGTGAGGTCCAGACTCCCACCGGCCCCGGCGGGCAACCGCAAGACGCGGGCATCGGGTTGATGGACCTTTTCTGCCTGGCGGAAGAGGACGGCCAAATGGGCCTGGTGCCATCGCAACCGGGTGCGTGCGTGCCACTGAGATACGTCACCAACCTAAACGGGCAGGCCTCCGTGCAGGGAACCGGCTGGCTGCAACTGGCCGACGGCAACTGCCTGGTCCCGCCACAGGAGGGTCAGGCGGACGTCGGGCAGTCAGCCGTGAACGTTTGGCCGTGTTCAGCGGACAACAGCAATTACTGGTCCTTCCCCGGAGACGGCACCATCAGGGCCTACCAAGTGTGGCCCGTGGTGGATCAAAATGGGAACGCAACGATCAACCAGTGCCTGACTTCCTCAGGTTCCACGCAGGTCTGCCCCGCACCAGGCCAACCCGCCCAAGGGGCCCAATGGAGCAACCAGTGGTACGACCAGTCCGACCAGCAGAATAACCAGGTCTTCTTCACCACGATGGCCCTGAACAGCTCGCCGAGCTGATACTCAAGGACCCAGCCAGGCCCGACCTCGATTGCGATCAGTCGAAGAAGCCAACAGCTGGGCCGATCGGAAGGGGTCACTATGCGCGTCGGACTTGTACTGGGAGGCGGCGGTCTGACCGGCGGTGCCTTCCATGCCGGTGTCCTTGGTGCGCTTGCCGGGGCCGGGTGGGACGCGCGGACCGCGAACGTGCTGCTGGGGACGTCCGCCGGTGCGATCAGCGTGACGTCGCTCGCGGCAGGGATGCCGCCAGCGGACATGGTGCGCAGGCACTGCGGGGAGCCCCTGTCGGACGAAGGCACCACATTGCTGGCCCGCATCTCAGGGGGGTCCCGGGAACTCGTGACTGAAGCTGGCCGCGACCGAGCGCCGGCCTCGCCGGACCTCTTGCGCGCCATGCTCCGAAATCCGCAAGGCGCACACCCAGGGAAGGTGGCCGCGGCCGTACTGCCCGAGGGGCGAGTGTCCACGGCCTCTATCGAGCACAGCATGCGTGAACTGTGCCGCAACCGATGGCCCTCCGATCGGCTCCGCATCACCGCACTCCGGCTGGGCGACGGCGAGACTGTCGTGTTCGGCCGGAGGGGGACCGAACCGCCAGCCATCGGATCGGCGGTCGCCGCCTCGTGCGCGATCCCAGGCTTCTTCACACCCGTCACCATCGGAGCCGAACGCTACGTCGACGGCGGCAGCACGTCCGCCTGCAACGCCGACAAGGTGATGCACGAGGGCCTCGACCTGGTCATCGTCAGCGCCCCGATGGCCATCCATTCCGGGATACGGCTGGCCCCGGACACGCCGTGGCGCTGCGTGCTGCGCCGACAGGTCGACCGCGAAATCGCGAGGTTGCGCGCAGCTGGCATGTCGGTGGTCCTGTTTGCCCCAACGCAGACCGTGGTCGAGGCCATGGGAAGCAATCCGATGGCTCCCGGGAAGGAGCCGGAGGTCGCCAGAAGGGCACAGGCGATGGCCGCGGAAAGGATCGCCTCTGACAGGCGGCTACGGGATCTGGGGCTCGTCAGCAGTGACCGCGGGACGCAGCTCTGAGGCGGCCCCCGCAACGCTAACCACACCCACCGCTGTGGTGCTCTACGTGGTCCTCATCCCAACCTCAGGCCCGAGCGAGGTCCACGAACCTGCTGTAGTGACCCTGGAACGCGACCGGGATTGTGCTGGTCGGACCGTTGCGGTGCTTGGCGATCATGAAGTCCGCCTCGCCTGCCCGGGGGGATTCCCGCTCATAGGCGTCCTCGCGATGCAGCAGCATGACGATGTCCGCGTCCTGCTCAATTGAGCCTGACTCGCGCAGATCGGAGATCATCGGACGCTTGTCCTGGCGCTGTTCGGGTCCGCGGTTGAGCTGACTGATGGCGACGACCGGCACCTCCAACTCCTTGGCGAGCAACTTCATCGACCTCGAAAACTCGCTCACCTCCTGCTGCCGGCTCTCCACCTTGCGCCCGCTGCTCATCAACTGCATGTAGTCGATGATCACCAGTCGCAG
>JAUPKM010000252.1 GCA_030837445.1 Actinomycetota bacterium | reverse complement strand
GGGGCGGCCGGGCGGTCAGCCTGGTGGTGCGCGAGCATCTGGCGAATCAACTCGATCAGCTCCTGCGGGGCCCCGCTGAGATCCGGGAGGACCTGTTCCGAAGCGATCTTCGCGAGCATCGCCTGGACACTGCCGGACGAGCCGTAGGGCGGGTGCCCGGTGCAGGCCTGGACCAGCACGGCTCCCAGGCCATGGACGTCGGACGCCGGTCCTGCCCCCTGGCCGTCGGCCTGTTCCGGGGCCATCGTCAAAGGGGTGCCGATCAGGGCGCCGGTGCGGGTCGTCCGGGTCTCACGGTCTGCCTCGGCGACCAGGCCGAAATCCACCAGGACCGGTCCGCCCGCGCCCAGGATCACGTTCGCCGGTTTGACGTCGCGGTGGATCAGCCCCTCGGCATGCACCTCGGCGAGGCCTTCGGCCAGCACCATGCCGAGCAGGGCGACCTGATCGGTGGGCATCACCGTGGCCTGCAGGTGCTCCGCGAGCGTCCGTCCTTCTACCAGAGCGGTGACCAGGTACGGCTGCTCCTGGGAGGGGTTGGCCGCCAGCACCCGTACCAGCGACTCTCCCTTCACCCGCTGGAGCGCCCCGGCCTCGCGAGCGAACCGCTCCAGCCGCTCATCGATGTCGATCGGTGCGATCGTGGCCAGATCGAGAGTCTTCAAGGCCACCCTGGCCCCGGTCGCGGAGATCGCGTCGTACACCACCCCCATCGCCCCGGCCCCGAGGCGGCCCAGCAGCCGGTACCCGTCGATGCTCTCGGGATCGGTCAGGGTCAGCGGTCCCACCGCGACCTCCTTGAGGGTGAACCGGCAGGTGCGTTGCCCACCGTGCTCGGCTCAAACTGCGAGTCACCGACGTCCGAGGTGGAGCTGGTCAAGTCCCGGGGAGACGGAAGGACCGAACCGTTGAACAGGCCATCGACCAGTACCTGCTCCAGGCATCGGAGCGTGTCCAAGTGATCGTGCAACAGGCCACGTAAGGTGCCCACCGCGCCCAGGGCGTCGTCCCACTGAGCGAGCGACGCCGCGTCGGGGCAGGCGAGGGAAATGGCGTCAAGGGATGCCTGGCCTTGCCCTATGCGCCAGGGCAACAGGGCGGCCAGCACTCGCGGAGTCCAGGTCCCCCTACCGTGCTCCGTGATCCGGACGATGTGAGCGGGATGCTCGACGAGAGCGCCTCCGACGAGATCCGCGTCGGCGCGGAGGGGCTGGCCCGGCCGCACCACGACGTCCCCGGGCAGGGTGACCGAGCTCGCCCCGTCGATGATCTCCAGCGTGGGCGTCCGCCCGGTGCGTAGCTGGGCCACCGGCACGCGACGAAGGGGACGCGGGGAGAGCACCGGGATTGGCAGCGGAAGCCGCCCGGCGGCGTCCGTCAGATCGGCCGTGGCATCGAGAGCGGCCAGGAGATCGGCGGGCGAGACCTGGCGATGGCCGCTGGGGGAAACCGCGAGCCGGAAGTCGCTCGCCAGCAGGTCGTGTTGATCGATGACGGCGGTGAGCGTCCGAACGATCCGCCCATCGCGGTCGCGGACCTCGGCGAGGCAGCGGTCGACGGTCTCCGTGTCGAGGCGGACCTCGGTGAGGTCGGCCGTGACGGTACGGCCGGGCGGCGTCGAACGTCGCATCACCAGAATGGCGCTCGCCCTGCTCGAAGGCCCCTGCCTGATGCTGCGAGGCAGATGCACCACGATGTCGAGAGCATTCGTGCGCAACATCGACGCCCGGCGACGGGCAACGGACGGTTCGTCGGCGAGGTCGCCGACCAGTGCGTCTCGTGAGCCCAAGACTGCCAGCTGGCCCCCGGGTTCGACCTTGTTCAACAGCCCGGACAGGAGGTCGATCGTGTCGAGAGCAGGCAGCCCTGCCGGAAGAACCGCGATCAACAACCCGACGGGGGCACGCAGCGGACGCGGCGCCAAGACCAGCGCCCGAAGCCGCCTCGCGCCCGAACCGCCGTCGACGGCGGGGCGGGCAAGTCTCGTCGTCAGCGCCTGAATCCGGCGATCAAGAAGGCGGAGCAGAGCCGGCTCGACCTCCTGCGCCTCGACCAGCAGGGGCCGCTCGTCGGAGGCGGCGAAACGGGTCGTCGTACAGGCGGCCAACACGGAGACGAGGAGGTCCCCCTCTCCGGCGGCTGGGTCGAGGACGGTTAATCCACCCCGCAGAGGGCTCACGAGACCGGCGAACAGTCGGAGAATCTCGGGGCGCAGCGGGTCGTTCTCCAACCAGGGAACCTGCATCATGGTCCGCCGGGAAAGCAGAGCCTCCAGGACGTCGTGCTCGTCGAGGGCATCAAGGTGAGAGGTGAGCCAGGCCTGCGCGGAGGGCACGACCCCGCGCGCGGCGAGGTCGCTCAAGGGGAGCCGTGCCCGAGCGCGAAGGCCAAGGAGGTGCAGGGGGACGTCGAGGCGCTCGCTTGGAGGAAGCCTCAGGGTGATCTCGCGAGCGAACGCGCCGAGGTGAAGGTCCGTCGTCTCGCCCTCCGCGGGGCACCGGCCTGTTGCGACCAGCCATTCCAGGACGCGCTGCGCGTTGAAGAGATCCTCGTGCTGGTCCCCCCGTTGCCCAGAGATGGGCGCGGGCATGTCGGCAGTTCGGCGCCACCTGGTCACGGTTGACCGGTTGACGTTCTGAGCCTGGGCAATGTCGCTCATGGTTACGCGGAGGCCGGACAATGAGATTGTCACCGTGGGCACCTTTATCGGACTGATTGATCGACGAACCGATTGGAGACTAACCCGACGGCCCACGGTTTGGGGGTGACGTTCAAAGCAACCCCCTTGCGGCGCCTCCAGTGGATATTTTCGAACTCGTGTCCGCCGTCCGGTGGTGAGTGCAACGGCTGATGTCGACTCATATCAACTCTCACCGATATCTACTCCGACCGAGTTGTCGGGTGCAATATCCGGCTCTCGGGCATGCGAACCGTTCGTGGCGGTCGGGTTCGCTCCGGCTGCGGGTGATCGAGAACCTGGGTAAGGGATGCGATGATCCTTATGGTCACATCCGTCACCCAAGTTCTCGATCACCGCGAGGCTGTCGGGGTTGTCGGAGGTTGCCCGCGATCGGCGAGCGTTTCGGCGCGATAGGTCGCGGTTCGGGATGATCGCGAGTCGAGAATCAGATATTTGACCCGGCATCGGGATCGACGGGGATCGTCGTGGGCATCTCCTGTCGCGATTCCGACAGCGAGGGCCCGCCCTCCCGGCAGCCCGACCCCAGGTCGTCGATCGTCGAACGGGGGGCGGCAATGCCTCGACCTCCACCTGCTGCGCCACATCGTGGCCATCGCCCCCACCAATGACACGTCAGCCACACCGACCTCCGGCCGGATCCCCTACCCCCACACCGAACTGCTCATCTTCCGACGGCGACAGCGCAAGGACGACCACACCAAGCGACCAGCGCATGAACCCAGCGATTACCCACTCGACATGGGCACCCCAGCTCCGATGCGGACGACATCGCAGCCCAATACGCGGCCCCCAGACCCGCCCTCGCCGGGAACTCTTCACCGAATGCGCTCAGCGGTTAGCCAACCCTCGAGGTTCCGACGAGCAGTCCCCGCCTCCCCCCAAGCGCCAGCCTCCCCATGACTCCCGAACAGCGACGAACACGAGCTCGGATCGCCGCTCATTCCCGATGGATGCGACCTCTCGCCCGAGAGGAACAGGCCCAAGCCGCTCGCGAAGCACTCTGGCGTCGATTCGAAAACGAGGTCGACCCTGACCAACACCTCGACTCCCGCGAACGACGACGCCTGGCAGAGTCAGCGGCACGACGACACAGCGCTCGCATGCACCTGGCCAGGCTCCTCCGGAGGAAGAAGCGCTGAGACGGATGCCTGGCCTGTACGCCTCTCCGTCGGCCTATCTGCCACCTGACCAGGGCTGTTGCGGGAATTGACCGACCTTGGTACCTCGCTGGCGCTCGGGTGTTCGGCCGTACTGAATGCACTCAAGAAGCCGCTGCAGAAGAAGAACCTGGAGCGCGCTGGATGATCCTCTGCGAGTTTGCCCATCGGGCTGAGCAGAAGATCGCCGCCGGCGGGTACGCCGCCTTGGCCAGCGCCGAGGTCGTCGAGCAGGTCCACTCCGTCGGCCGACTGGCTGCAGGTGCTACCCCCGGTCGCCCTGCGACGTTCTGTCCTACCCGCGTGGCCCGGGCGGCCCGAGGATGAGGCTGCGCATGGTCCGGTGCCACTCCTCGCGGCAGTGGGCGTCACCATGCTGGGGTCTCGTATTGATCAGTTCCTGGAGGGGACGCAGGACTTGCCGGACCGTCTCCAGGTCGGCGCACACGATTCCGGCGCGCACGTCGTCTGGGGTGATCCCGCTCATGCCCTCGATCACCCCTTCGATCATCGCGACGACTTCCAGCACACTGTCCACGGACGTGACAAGCTCGGACCCGCTGACCCCGACCCCTTCTCATCATGAGAGCAACTGCCATACCGCCACAACAAACCCCCCACCCCGCACGGGTACAAATGAAATCCTGAATGGTTCAATCCATCCGACAATGATCTTCAGAGACATTCCACCGACTTCAAGATCGCAAATAGGCGATCACCTGCCATCCCACCGGTACGACACGAGATCATGGCCCTAAATACTGTTCCATGCCCAGGTCACCGAAGCACACCAGTACCGACCCGATCATGCCATCCATCATAATGTGTCCAAATACAAGCATCAAGGATACTTTGATAGCTTGATGGGAAATGGTGAGCAAAGAGGGAGGTGACCGAAAGCAACGACATCGAACCAGCCCATGGCAATGAAAGAACTTCAGCGTCCACCCGGTCACACCTGTCACGGAGAGCCCCGAAAGACAAATTTCGATCGCCCCGCGGGCGACGGCCGGGCCCATCCGACGACGGCGGCTTCGAGGAGGTCGAGGAATCCTTGGACAGTCGCAACACCAGCGCCTGCACCTGCGCGGTCAACTCCCCGACCGTCACCAGCAGCGCATCGATCCGCGCATCCTTGGCCGCATCCACTACCGCCCGTTCCTCTTCCCAGGCAACCAGCAGCGCAAGCAAGTCCTCACGCAACAAGTCCCCCAGTTCCGGCACCCCAAGATCCAAAAACGAAACCGCTGCTCACACGAACACCCCGAGCACCCCGGGCGAGTCGCCACCCACCTGAACAGCAACCACGGAATACTCCGCGCACATTGACCTGGATTGACTTCTCTGAACGGTTAACGTAACATGACTGACGCTCATGAGTGATACGCCCACATCTACCTGATGATCCAATGTGAAACACCCGCATGGGCGCCTCGATATGTTTCCCGATGCACTCCGAGTAGCGCGCCAAGGGCATCCACTCCATTTTCATGGATTGATAGGACGTCACCTGTCCTCCCATGCTCGACGGCATTGATGAAAATACTCCCCTGATTCGATTCACCGACCTCTCGGAAAATCTTT
>JAUPKM010000251.1 GCA_030837445.1 Actinomycetota bacterium | reverse complement strand
CGTCGGTCAGGATGGTCTGCAGCAGGCCCATCGCGTTGGAACCCTTGCCGTACCGGACTGGCTCGATATGGGTGTGGGGCTCCGGGAAGAAGCTGGAGGTGATGGCGACGCCCTCGGAGTAATCCTTTCCAGTGGTCGCCCCCACCGCGCCGACGAGCGACTCCGAGTTGGTCCGGGACAGGTACCCCAACCGCTTCGACAGGCCCGGCAGAACACCCGTGTCACGCATCCGGTGCAGCAACTTCTGGGTGCTGTAGGTACCGGCCGCAACGATCACCTGGTCGGCTGTGAAGGTGCGCCTGCCCCCGGGCCGACCGGTGCGCTTGGTCTCGATCGACCAGGGCTCATCGTTGATGCCCGGCCGGATCGTGGTCACCATCGTCAACGGGAAGACCTCCGCACCGGCATCCTCGGCGAGGCCTAGGTAGTTCTTGGGCAGGGTGTTCTTGGCGTTGTGGCGGCAACCTGTCATGCACTCGCCGCACTCCTTGCAGCCGGTCCGGGCAGGCCCGACACCACCGAAGAAGGGATCGTCCACCGTTTCGCCGGCGCGGGGCCCGAAGAACACCCCGACCGGAGTGAGCCGGAAGGTGTCCCCAACCCCCATCTCCTCGGCCAGTTCCTTGATCGCGACATCCGACGGGGTCATGGTCGGGTTCGGGGTGACGCCCAGCATCCGCGAAGCCTGGTCGTAGTAGGGCCCCAGTTCGTCGGCCCAGTCGGTGATGTGTGCCCATTGCCGGTCTTTGAAGAAGGGTTCCGGTGGGACGTAGAGGGTGTTTGCGTAGATCAGTGAACCGCCGCCGACTCCGGCGCCGGCAAGCACGATCACGTTGTTGAGTTTGTGGATCCGCTGCAAGCCGGTCAGACCGAGTCCGGGTGCCCAGAGGAATTTGCGAAGCCGCCAGGAGGTCGCCGGCAGGGTCGCATCGGTGAACCTCTGACCCGCCTCCAACACGGCCACCCGGTAACCCTTCTCGACCAATCGAAGGGCCGATACCGAGCCGCCGAAGCCGGAACCCACCACGATTACGTCGTAGTGCTCCGTGGCGGACTGGGTTGTTGTGGTCATACTTCACTCCCGTTCGTTCATTGCCTGCAGGCGTGGTACACGGTCAGTTCCTTCGACAGAGCCCCTACTACTACTTCATCCCGAACTTCTTCAGCAGCGCAACCGATTGGATCAGTCCCTCACTCCAGGCCATATCGCTGACACCGTCCGGTCGGGTGAATCCGAGCAGCCGCTGGACCGAAACAGTCTTGTACTCGGTGTACTTCAACAGCCCCTCCGGACCGTGCCGACGACCAATGCCCGACAGTCCGTAACCACCCATCGGAGCATCGATGCTGGCCCAGGCCGCGCCGTACCCTTCGTTGATATTGACGGTTCCCGACATCAGTTGCGAGGCGACATATTTGCCCAGTTTCGTCGAGCGGGTGACCACCGAGGCATTCAGCCCGTAGTTTGTGTCGTTCGCCTCCCGGATCGCCTCCTCCACGGTGGGGACGCGGTAGATGCTGGCCACCGGCCCAAACGTCTCGTTACGACAGAGGGTCATCCCCTCATAGACGTCCTCCAGGATCGTCGGCTCATAGAAGTACGGTCCGATATCCGGCCTCGCCCGGCCGCCGGCGAGCACCTTGGCGCCGTGGGATTTGGCCTGCTCGACATGCTCGACCACTCGTTCAAGTTGCCTGCCGGAGATCAACGAGCCGACGTCCGACCCCCAGCCGATTCCGCCAGCCAGCTTGAGCGCATCCGTCCGACGCACAAAGGCGGCAACGAAGTCCTGATAGGCGTCGCCGACCACATAGATCCGTTCCATCGAAATGCAGAGCTGACCGGCATTGGCGAAGCTGGCTCCGACCGCGATTCCCGCGGCCCGTTCGGGGTCGGCGTCCTCACAGATGATCATGGCGTTCTTGCCGCCGAGTTCCATCGAGCAGCCAATCAGGCGCTCGCCACACTGGGCGGCCACGGTCCGGCCGACCGCTGTCGATCCGGTGAACATCAGGTAGTCGGCACTCGCCGCGACCATCGGACCCACGACGGCACCCTCGCCGTTGACAACGTTCAGCACACCTTCGGGCAACCCCGCCTCAAACAGCAGCTCAACCACCCACAGCGCCGTGTACATCGTCTGCACATCCGGCTTGAGCACCACCGTGTTGCCGGCGACCAATGCCGCGAGCGCATCGCTGATGGCCAGCGTCAGCGGATAATTCCAGGGCGAGATGATGCCGACCACACCGATTGGGTCGTGATGAACCCGGGTGCTGGTCAGCACCGGGATGGCGCCCTTGCGCTTGCCGGCCCGCAGCACCTTCGCTGCCGTCCGCCCGTAATAGCGGGAGGTGATCAGGACATCGGCGAGCTCTTCCGCGGCGTGGCCGCGAGCCTTGCCGGTCTCCAGTTGCACGATATCCAGGCCCTGAGCACGTCGCTGCAGTACCAAGTCGTGGAATCGGAGCAGAATCCTTGCCCGGGCAGACACGTCCATGGCCGACCACGACGGGAAGTGACGCCGCGCCGTGCGGAACGCCACCTCGACATCCTCGGCACCCGACACCGGCACCGCGGGCAGCGGTGAACCGTCCAACGGCGCGGTACCGACGGTGACGCCGTTGGTACCGCCAGAGGTCACCCGGTGACGTAACAATCGCACCAGATCGGCGGACATCACTTCGTCTGCCAGCGGAGTCGAGGTCTCGGGGGTCACGTCTGTGTGCAGCGTCATGGAGACACAGTACGGGCTACGGGACGGAAGAGCACGAGCAGTACTGCCCGGGAATCAGCGGATTGCGGCGGGACTGGCGGCCCTCGACGGCGGTGCCCGCCGCAGCGCTACCGCGTCACCGCGGGATGACCATCCCGACGCGCTGGAACTCCTTCAAATCCGCATATCCACAGGTCGCCACGGCCCGCCGGAGAGCGCCGGCGATATTCATCGATCCGTCGCCGATCGTCGACGGACCCACCAGGACCTGCCGCAGAGTGCCGACCGTCCCAAGATCGACCACCTCCCCGCGGGGAAGGGTCGGATGCACCGCCTCCATCCCCCAGTGCAACCCGCCGCCTGGCGCGCTGTCAGCGCGGGCGAGCATGGAGCCGACCATCACCGCGTCGGCGCCACAGGCGACAGCCTTGACGACATCGCCGGTGCGGCCCATCGCCCCGTCCGCAATCACATGCACATAGCGGCCGCCGGACTCATCCAGATAGTGGCCACGGGCGGCAGCAACATCAGCGACGGCCGAGGCCATCGGTACCCGCACCCCAAGCACCTGATGGTTGGTGTGGGTGGCGCCACCGCCAAAGCCAACCAGTACGCCGGCCGCCCCAGCCCGCATCAGATGCAGTGCCGCCGAATACGTCGCGACTCCGCCAACCACGACCGGTACATCCAGCTCGTAGATGAATTGCTTCAGGTTCAGCGGATCGGTGCCCTCGGACACATGCTCGGCGCTGACAGTGGTGCCGCGGATGACGAAGACGTCGACACCGGAGTCCAGCACCGCTTTCGCGAACTGACGGGTCCGCTGCGGGGAGAGCGCTGCCGCCACCGTATGACCTCCGGCCCGCAACTCGGCGATCCGCTCAGCGATGAGCTCCGCCGAGATATCCGGGGCGTACAACTGGCACAGCCGCGCCCGGGCATCCGCCGGGGACAACTCGGCCACCTCCTGCAGCAGCGAGGTGGGGTCCTGGTACCGAGTCCACAGACCCTCAAGGTTGAGCACTGCCAACGCTCCGAGCCCGCCCAACTCGATCGCGGTCGCCGGTGACACCACCGAATCCATTGGGGCGGCCATCACCGGCAGCTCGAAGTTGTAGGCGTCGAGCCGCCACGAGATGGAGCACTCCTGCGGGTCGCGGGTTCGCCGACTAGGCGCTATCGCGACATCGTCGAAGGAGTATGCGGCACGGGCACGCTTCGATCGCCCAAGTTCGATCTCGGTCACAGACCAACAGCCTACGCACCGAGGGCTGCGGGTGTGCTCAATTGCCCCGGTAGTTGGGAGCTTCCACAGTCATCTGAATATCGTGCGGGTGGCTCTCCCGCAGTCCGGCCGCGGTGATCTGCACGAACTGTCCGTTTGCCTGCAGTTCGCCGATCGTGCCCGCCCCGGCATAGCCCATCGAAGCCCGCAGGCCACCTACCAGTTGGTGTGCCACCACCGCGAGCCTGCCACGGTAGGGCACTTGCCCCTCGATCCCCTCCGGTACCAATTTGTCGTCGCTGAGCACGTCATCCTGAAAGTAGCGGTCCTTGGAGTAGGAGCGGGCTTGTCCTCGCGATTCCATCGCCCCCAGCGACCCCATCCCGCGGTACTGCTTGTACTGCTTCCCGTTGACGAAGATCACCTCACCTGGCGCCTCATCGCAACCGGCGAGCAGCGAACCGAGCATCACCGTATCCGCGCCGGCGACCAGCGCCTTGGCGATATCCCCGCTGTACTGCAGGCCACCGTCGCCGATCACCGGGACACCGGCGGGCCGGGCCGCCTTGGCCGCCTCGTTGATCGCAGTCACCTGTGGCACCCCGACGCCGGCGACCACCCGGGTGGTACAGATCGAGCCTGGCCCGACCCCCACCTTGATTCCGTCCGCGCCGGCGTCGATCAGTGCGGCGGCGCCGGCTCGGGTCGCCACATTGCCGCCGACCACATCGACCGAGGAGGACGCCTTCACCTTCGACACCATTTCCAGTACCGACCTGGAATGGCCATGCGCGGTATCGACCACCAGGAAATCCACGCCGGCGTCGACCAGCGCCATCGCCCGCAGGTGCGCGTCCTCACCGACTCCGACGGCCGCTCCGACCACCAGTCGGCCGTCGACGTCCTTTGTGGCCTGCGGGTACTGCTCCCGCTTCACGAAGTCCTTCACCGTGATTAGGCCGCGGAGCCGCCCACCCGAGTCCACCAGCGGTAACTTCTCAATTTTGTGCGCCCGCAACAGATCCAACGCTGCGGCGGCATCGATCCCCACCGGCGCCGTCACCAACGGCATCGGGGTCATGACATCACGCACCAGCAGGCTCATATCGTCTTCGAACCGCATATCGCGATTGGTGACAATTCCCAGCAGGATGCCGTCGGAGTCCACCACCGGCACACCGGAGATTCGGTACTGCGCGCAGAGGTGATCCACGTCTGCGAGCGTGTGCTCCGGATGGCAGGTGACCGGGTCTGTGACCATTCCGGCCTCGGACCGCTTGACGAGGTCGACCTGGGTCGCCTGATCAGTTATCGACAGATTCCGGTGAAGCACCCCCGCGCCCCCGAACCTCGCCATCGCGATCGCCATCCGTGCCTCGGTGACGGTGTCCATCGCGCTGGACAGCAGCGGCACCCGCAACGCGATATTGCGGCTCAACCTGGAGGCCGTGTCCACTTCGCTTGGGATGACATCGGACTCTGCCGGGAGAAGCAGCACATCGTCGTAGGTCAGTCCGAGCACGGCCAGTGCCTCGTCGGGGTGTGCCATGAGCCGAGGATACTCGGCGCATACGCAGGGACCGAGCGGGCCGTCAGGTCAACATCCCCCAACGGAAGCCGGTTGCCACAGCAGCCGCCCGGTCGGCCGCGCCCAACTTGCGAAACAGGCGTCGAGCATGAGTCTTGATGGTGTCTTCGGAGAGGAACAGCGAGCGCCCAATCTCACCGTTGGACTGCCCACGGCACATACCCTCCAGCACCTGCTGTTCGCGCTGAGTCAGCACCGGTCGTCGCCCCTCGGGTGTCGCACGGGCCGCCACCGGCTGTTGCACGGTCCCCAACACGAGGGAGATCATTGCCGCCAACTCCTCGCGGGTGGCGTCTTTGGCGATGTAGCCGCGCGCCCCGGATACCACTGCCCAGCCGACCGCCTCTGGGTCCGTTGCAACGGTCAGCATCACAACCGTCGCACCAGGGTGAGTGCTCATCAGGCGGCGGGCCGCCTCAACGCCGCCGATACCTGGCATCCGCACGTCCATCAGCACCAGATCCGGTCGGTCAGCTTCAAATCGCGCAATCGCCTCCTCGCCACTGCCAGCGGTTATCACCCGGTCGATGCCCGGCAGCAGTGAGACCACCCGACGAACCGTGTCTCGATGCAGGGCCGCGTCATCGCACACCATCACAGAAGCCATACCCGTCAGTTCGGCAGCCTCGGGCGGCACCTTTAGCGTCAACTGGCTGCTGACGGAAGTACCGCCTAGCCCACCAACAGCGGCGCGACGTCCGCGCGAGCGGCCCATTCCTCTGCCAATTCCGCAGGCAAGTCCGCGGCGATGATTCGGACGGCGTGCTCGGCGGAACGTCTGCAGCGCTCGGCCTCGGGCGGATTGCTGGACCGCAGCAGCACCGCCATCAGACCGCGAGTCGCCCACACCAATGGCCAGGCGCCAAGTGATTCGGCCAGTAACGCTGCCCTGCCGAGGGTCATCATGGCAGCGTTGTCGCCGAGGCTCTGCTGCGCGACGCCGAGGAACGACAGGCTCTTGGCCACATGCCGTGGGGCACCGACCGACTCCGCTTCGGCCACCGAGCCCAGCAGTACGGTGCGAGCATCAGCTGGCCGGTCCCACAACATTGAGACTTCCGCCTGCACCCATCCCAGCCTGACGCGCTCCCGCCACCACTCTGGGTCATCCCGGCACAGCCCGGTGGCCTGGTTGACGTATTCGACGGCAAGTTGCGCGGCCCCGGCCCCCACTGCGTCTGCCGCCAGCCCGAGGGCCGCGTCGAAGGCGGACTTGGGATCGTCGGCGGCAATCGCCCCTGCCCATTCGTCGTAGTTGCGCGCTTCGACAAAGCGACCCACTTGGCGGTGGATCGAGGCCAACGTGCCAGCTGCAGCCGCGGCGTATCGGCGGCGCGTGAGGTCGGCCTCGGCAGGGACCGACAAGAGCGGCTGCAGTTGGGCAGCCGACCCGCCGAACATCCCACCTGCAGCCAGACAGACGCCCAACAGCCACTGGGCGTGGGGACGTTCGGGGTCGGTCTGCCACGCGGAGTACAGGTACTGCTGCAACGGCGCGACCCCGTCGGCAGGACGCCCGTGGAAGGCCGCCCGTTCGCCAGCTTCCAGGAGTCCCAAGTCCGCCACACCCGCATGCTACGCAGGACCTGAGGATCCCGCCTCCGCAAGGTGTGCGACAGGACCTCTCAGGCGGAGCTGGCGACCAACCCCGCGACCGCCGCATCGAAATCATCAAAACGCTGCAGACCGGCCGGCAATTCACGGCCCCAGCCAGGTCCGGCGATGTACATCTTCGGAGCGGGGCGTTGATCGACCAGCGAGGTCAGCCAACTCGCGTCGTCACCGGGGATGCTGGCCCACACCAGCACGCTGCTGGGACCGACCCTGCGGACTGCAGCCGCAAGCGCGGCGGCAGGGGTCCGGGCACCGAGCATCCGGCTCGCGATCCGGCGCTCGGCCAGCGCGGCCGCCACGGCGAGCAGCGCCAAAGTGTGGTCATCCCATGGTGCGCAGGCCAGCAGCACAGGGCGGCTGTTGATCGGGTTGTCCACGGCCGAGATGGAGCCGAACTCGGCCGCTGTCACACTGCTGAGCAAGTGCTCGACCTCCACGCCCCGGCCGGTGCGGGCCCAGTACCGACCGCGGGCCACCAACACGGGCAGCAACACGTGCTGCCACGTCCACGAGACACCGCGCATCGCCGTACTGCCGCGCAGGAGACGGCTGCAGGTCTCGTCATCGAGAGCCAGACACGCTCTGGTCAGCCCTCGAGCGAGCCTGGCCGCGTCGGCCCCGGCATCCGCCGGTGGCTTGATCTCGTTGGCTGGGACGGGTACCTGATCGTCGGCAGCGACTTCCTGGTGCTGGGCCGCCCGAGCCGCGTCCCCAGTCGGGACACCGCTTCGGATGAGTGACTGCATGAGATCCAGCCGCGCCACGTCGAGGGCAAGATAGCGCCGCGGTCCGCCATCTTCGCGCTGGGACGGGCCCAACCCATAGCGGCGCTCCCAGGTGCGCAGCGTGGACGGTGCCACTCCCAGGCGGCGCGCGACCGCCGATACCGACATCCCCGGATGCTTCGTCACGCGCACCCCCTGGCTCATGTCGCGATTCTTATGCATCCCCACCAACCCCGCACTCCGACAGCAACTCTCCGCTGCCGATCCAGCGGGCGAAGGAAGGCGGTTCGAGGGTGTTCACATGTTGTTCACTCTAGCCTCTTGCGCAAGGTATGGCGCGCTTGTTACCTTTACCTCGACGAACCCGCCGGCCCGCAATCCGATGGTGGACCGCTCAGCAGATGGAGGTAGCGTCATGGCCGAACTCTCACGACTCCCGGGTGGGCATGCCGATGTTTGGGACTGGCAACTGAAAGCAGCCTGCCGAGGTGAGGATCCGAATATCTTCTTCCATCCGGAAGGTGAGCGGGGCGCCGCGCGAGCTGCCCGTGACGCTGCGGCCAAAGCGATCTGCGCCTCTTGCCCGGTGATTCGACAATGCGCCGAACATGCTCTCGCCGTCCGCGAGCCCTACGGGGTGTGGGGTTCCCTCACTGAAGACGACCGCGAGGCGGAGCTGGCGCAGTCACGCCGGTTGGCCAACGCGAGCTGACAGCGCATACCTCCCCGTCACGCACCAGCGGCCGCCGCCCCGGTTGGGGCGGCGGCCGCTGGTGACTATGGGCGTGACGAGGTCAGTGCACGTGCCCCGGGTGATGCGAGTGCCCGTGACCTTCGTCTTCTTCATCCTCTTCCGGCTTCTCCACCACCAACACGTCGGTAGTCAGCAGCATCGACGCGATTGAGGCGGCGTGCTCCAGAGCAGCGCGGGTGACCTTGACGGGATCGATGACCCCCGCAGCCACAAGGTCCTCGTACCGACCCAGTTCCGCGTTGTAGCCTTCCCGGGCGGGCAGTTCGGCGACCTTGGCGGTCACGACGTAACCCTCTGCGCCGGCATTCTCTGCGATCCAGCGAAGCGGCTCGACGACCGACTTGCGGACCAGCACCACACCGGCCAACTCGTCGCCCTCACGGCCCAGGCCGTCCTCGAGCGACGCCGCGGCATGCACCAGGGCGGCGCCGCCGCCGGCGACGATGCCCTCCTCCATGGCCGCCCGCGTCGCCGAAACGGCGTCCTCGATGCGGTGTTTGCGTTCCTTCAACTCAACCTCGGTGTGACCGCCGACCTTGATCACACAGACGCCACCAGACAGTTTCGCGAGCCGCTCGGACAGCTTCTCCTTGTCCCAATCCGAATCAGCACGCTCGATCTCGGACCTAATCTGCGCCACGCGATCGGCAACTGCCTCGTGACTGCCGCTGCCCTCGACGATCGTGGTGGCGTCCTTGGTCGCGACGATCCGACGGGCGTGACCGAGTTCGGCCAGTCCGACCTGATCCAGCTTGAGCCCAACCTCTTCGGCAATGACAGTCGCGCCGGTGAGGATCGCGATATCGGCCAGTATGGCCTTTCTGCGATCGCCGAAAGCGGGCGCCTTCACTGCAACCGAGGAGAAGATTCCACGGATCCGATTGACCACCAACGTGCTCAGGGCCTCGCCGTCGACGTCTTCCGCAAGGATGAAGAGGGGCTTGGATGTCTTGGCGACCTCCTCGAGCACGGGCAGCAGGTCCGCCACAGCCGAGATCTTGCCGGCGACCAGCAACACGTGCGCGTCTTCCAAGACCGCTTCCATCCGCTCAGCGTCGGTCACGAAGTACGGCGAGATGTAGCCCTTGTCGAACTGCATTCCCTCGGTGAACTCAAGTTCGACGCCGGTGGTCTGGGACTCCTCGACGCTGATCACACCGTCGGCACCCACCTTCTCGAACGCTTTGGCAATCTCCTGGCCCACCTCGGGGTCCTGCGAGGAGATGGTCGCCACCTGTGCGATCTCATCTGTGCCGTCGATCTGACGTGCCTCGGCCAGCAGGGTTTCGTTGACCTTGGTCACGGCCGCGTCAATCCCGCGCTTCACCGCCATCGGGGCCGCTCCGGCCGCCACCAGTCGCAGACCCTCCCGGACCATGGCCTGTGCCAGCACTGTGGCGGTCGTGGTGCCGTCGCCGGCGACATCGTTGGTCTTGGTCGCCACTTCCTTGACCAGTTGTGCGCCTAGATTCTCGTACGGGTCTTCCAACTCGATGTCACGGGCGATGGTCACACCATCATTCGTGATGGTTGGGGCACCCCAGGCCTTGTCAAGGACGACATTGCGGCCTTTCGGACCCAGCGTCACCTTGACCGTGTCTGCCAGCGCGTTGACTCCGCGCTCCAGGGAGCGCCGGGCAGTTTCGTCGAACTGAAGAATCTTGGGCATGTGTCCTCACTCAGATGTGCTGTGGTGCGCTCGCGGGCGCTGGTCTTTTGCGGAGATGGCGGAGTTGCCGGTGCTGATTTGCGGTGTGTTGCCGGGTTGGTTGCGAAAGGTGTGCGGGCGATGCGGCGTCGAAGCAGACCGCCGGGGATGGCTGTCACCCAGAGCACCACGCAGTGGCCTTGGGGTTCGGGAACCGCTTCAGAGTCATGACGCGGCAGCGTTCCTTGACGTTCGAGTCGCGTGGCAACGCCCCGGGTCCGCTACGGGCGGCCCGGGGCGGTGCTACGCGGCTATCACTTGTCGACGATTGCCAAGACGTCACGCGCGGAGAGGATGAGGTACTCCTCGCCGGCGTACTTGATCTCGGAGCCGCCGTACTTCGAGTAGACGACGACGTCGCCCACGGCGACATCCAGCGGAATGCGCTTGGAGCCGCCATCATCG
>JAUPKM010000250.1 GCA_030837445.1 Actinomycetota bacterium | reverse complement strand
TTCCCGGGTCTGGCTGATTACCTGCTGATGGGCGGGCCCGCGATGGGCGAACGCGGACAGATCCTGTCCGGACTCCCACAGGCTGAACGTTCCCTGTAGACCAACGGGCGCCTCGCCGATACCGATGCTCATCAACAATCCCGCGCGACGGTTGAGATCCAGCGCGACCGGCGGGACTGCCTGCCAGAAGGCACGCCACTGGCTCGCCTTCACCCGCCCCCGGGTCAGCGCGGCGACCGGCCCGCGCCACCGCGCAGGCTGTTGCAGTTCGAACGGCTCCCTGCCGGCCCACCGGCCGCGGGAACTCAGTGGCGTCATCCGGACGGTGAGCGACTCGGCGCAGATTCGTTGCCAACCCTGCAGCAGCTCGTTGTCGGCGAACCGGTCGGCATCGGATTGAGTGTCGAATACGGTCAGCAGCGCCCAGTGGTGCAGGTCGGCGTCACGGAGCGTGAAAGATTGTCCTGAACCAGTCCCAAGCAACTTCTGGAAGGTCACACCCGGGGTTCGCCGCAGGGGTCCCCGATCCCGGGCCATATGCAGAATGGCCGAAGGCACCTTGTCCGTCGGCACCCGCCACACCCGGAATTCGACGACCTGGTTGTCCACGCAGCCGATCGTACGGGGACATCTTCTGGCGCGGTCTGTCCGCGTCGCCCGGTCCACATCGCTGTTCACGCATCGCGCCGATGTGCGCCAGTGTCGTTACTTGGCCGCCCGGGCCGTGGTCCGGCGAATCGCAGCGACTGTCCCCTCCGGGTCGTCCCACATCGGTGCGTGGCCCATTCGAGGCTGCACCAGCCAGTCCGCGTGGGGCGGGGCAAGTTCCCGGATCTGACTGGTATCCGCCGGCAGCATCTGGTCGTTGTCCCCGAAGATGACGGTCACCGGGACGTCGGTGGGGATCTCTTCGGCCCGGGTGAACCAGGCATCAAGCAGGCCGAGGTGGGCCGCGTCGAACCCGGCTGCGGCCCGTTGGCCGTCCACCGCCGTGCGGGCGATGGCGTAGTCCACCCGGTAGCGACGTTCCACGGCTCCCCGGAACAGGTACTCCCGCAGCGGAGCCACTCGCATCGCGATCGGGGTCACCGGCCCGGCCAGCACTGAGACGCTGTGGTTGAAGTCCAAGACCCGACTCCGGGTCGTGTGGGGTTGCCACAGACCTGCCGGACATAGTCCGGTGACGCTGGTCGCGCGCTGGTCAGCGGCGAGTTCAAGGGACACCCAGCCTCCCATCGAGTTCCCGACCAGGTGTGCCCGGGCGATCCCCAAATCGTCGAGCAGACTCGCCAAGGCCAGTGCTTGCATACCCGGCGTCAGTGGACCGGGGCGGGCCGAGACTGGGGAGTCGCCATGACCTGGCAGGTCCACTGCGATCACCTGGTAGTGCTGTGCGAGCGATTCGATGACGGGGTTGAAGGCGCCACGGCTGGAGGCCACGCCGTGCACGAGCAGCAGAGGTTCTCCGCTGCCGGCGGTCTCGTAGGCGAGTCCAGCGGCGAACTTGGGTGGGGGCGAGCCGGTGACTCGAGAGAGGTCGTGGTTCGAGCCGCGACCGAAGCGAATCTGTGCCAGACCCATCGAATCTCCTCATCCGCGCAGTTGGTGGCTCCCGGCGCATGAGGCTGCCGATTCGGCTCAGCTTGAGAGCGCGGTAACGGTGATGGTACCGCCGATAGGTGGTTTCGCGGGTTGCTGCGCAACCGCTGGATCACCCGAAGTCTTCCTTCTTCTGGCAGCGGGCTCGGGGTCCGGACCAGTCAGCAAGACGGTTGGACCGAGGTCATTCAGTTTGGTCGTCGCAGCTACAACCTGAGCGACCTCCTGCGGTCGCAGGCCCTCCAGGCCAGGGCTGAGCACGACCAGCAGCAGGTTGGGTCTGCGGACGCCTACTGCCCGATCCGTGGCCCACTCCAGAGCCGCCAGGCGTCGGGCGACCGCTGTGGGTCGGGTCCGCGCGCGCCAGGGAAGGGCGAGCAGTGACCGGGCCCGGATGTCGGCAGAGGAGGTCGCGCCGAACACCTCCAACTGACCGCGGAGCCGGACTCGCTCGGTAGGCAGGCGGCCGGTCAGGGCGTGGGCGAGGACCAGTCGACTGATGGGTGTCCCGCCGACGATGAGGGCGGCGGTGCCGGTGGCGATGCGCAGTCCGGTCGGCGGTAACAGCAGCCGGCCAGGCTCCATCACGGTGAGGTCATCGGCGCTCACGGCTAACGAGATCCCGGCCCGCTGCGGCGGCCGAGATCTCGTCGGCAGATGAAGACTCACCCCTCAAAAATACGACTCTGAAGGTTTCGGCGATACCCTCCGAAAGAGTGTCGCGGCGTGAATCATCTCTCAAAAAGTTGTTGTGCAGCAACGGGAATAGCGTTTGGGTCTCGTTGTCGGGTCCGCTCCGGTGGCCGGTGCTCTCAATCGATCTCGGCGGGGTTCCCGCCGGTGATGCGCAGCAGTTCGGCGTAGCTGGTTTCGAACACGTAGCGGGGGTGGCCGGCTGCGGCCCAGATTCGACGGTGATGAGCAAGGCTGATGTCGACCAGGGTGGTCGGCTGGTAGGGCATTGCGTCGGGGACGGATGGGTGCAGCCCGGTCCAGCCCACCGGAGCGACGCCGCCGATGGCGAATCCGGACCACTGTCTGATGAAGGCGGCATCGACTCGGTCCAGGTCACCACTTCCGAGCATTGAGGCCACCCGCCGGGTATCGACCCGGTGGGCGCCGGAAGTGATGACGAGGAGAGGTTCGTCCCCGGCCGTTCCATGGGTGGCGAACACGATCGAACTGGCGATGCTGCTGACGGAAACGCCCAGTGTTTCGGCCGCCTGGACTGCAGTCCTGGCACTTTCGGGCAGTTCGTGTGGGATTCCTGTGCAGCCGAGGCGGTTCAGTGTCGCCATCACCCTGGACACGCCCCGATGTCGAGGCTCCGGGCTGCTGTTCATGGGTCTGAAGGCTAACGGGGCCAGTTGGCGGCGCAACGATTCGGTGGGTGGCTGGCTGGCTGGCTGGAAATGGCGCTTCCCGCCCGGGGCAGACGGATGCGGCTGATTTCGGCGACTTCTTCGGGTCGAGGTCGAAGGTGAGGGGACTGCCGTCGAGGGTAAAGATCGAACAAATGTTTGATTTTTACCCTCGACGGTCTTGACGTGCGGGAATCGCGACTGATCAACTAGAGGTCGAACGCATGTTCGATATTCAGTGAAGACCACCAGTGCTGTGACCACCAGCGCTGCGATCACCCGTTGGGGGAAGCCATGACACGCCGGTTTCGCGATCCTGTCGCTGTTGTAGTGACGACAGCTTCAGAGGACGTGCCGACGAGTTTCGTCTGGTGCGGACGCCGATACCGGATTGACAGTGTCCTGACCCGATGGGTTGAGGCGGGCAACTGGTGGTTGGACTTGAACGCTGCGTTGATGCGGGCCGAACGGTCCGGACAATTCCCGATTGAACCTGTTCCTGTGGCGCCGGAGCCAGCTGTGTTGTCGGAGGTAGGGGGCAGGTTGGTAGCAGCAGGGGAAGCAACGGCGATTGCGACAACAACGGCAGCAGTGGAGACGGATCCGGAGTTGATCGCCTCGGACCGTGAGGTATGGCGGGTTGAGGCGGTATATCAACTGCCGGGCGCTGCCCGTCGGGGTGGGGTGTACGACCTCGTGCATGACCGGGAGACGAAGAAGTGGCAGTTGGCGCGGGTATGGGACTGAGCACAGCGAACTGAAGTACAGCGAGAACCAACCAACGACAGAGAGGACCGTCGAAGATGTCCGAGTCATGCGAGCGCCACGAGTCGCCCGACCGCTTGCCCGACCGCCAGCCCGACCGACTGCTTGCGCGGGCGCCTGCGGTCGACTGTGGCGGACTGCCCAGGTCGCGGTCGGCGCAGCCCGCAGTCCGAGACCTGCTCGCGTCAGCGGCCAGGTGCCTGCTGGAGGCCAGTGCCGCTGAGCGGGCGGGCGAACGGTTCGCCGCCGCTCACCTGGCGGCGCTCCGGGCTGCGGCCGCCGTACTGGCCAGTTGCAGCCGACCCAATCGGCGCAGTCGCCCCCGCAGTGTCTGGGAGTTGCTAGCCAAGGTGGCACCGGAGTTGGACGAGTGGTCGCTACTGTTTGCCGCTGGAGCCAGCAAGCGGGCGGCGGCAGAGGCCGGTTTGAATGTGGTGACGGCCCGGGAGGCCGACGATCTCATGCGTGATGCCGAGGCCTTCCTCGGGTTGGTAGCGAACCGACTCGGGTTCGGTCACCAACTGGTGGTGCCAGCGTCACCGCTGCGCACCGTTGGGTGAGGTCTGCGATGCAGGATCCATTCGTGCATCTACGTGTTGCGTCCGGCTACTCGCTGCGGCACGGCGTTTCCACCCCGGAGGTGCTGGTCAACCGTGCTGCAGAGATGGGTCAGCAAGCATTGGCTCTGACGGATCGGGATGGTGTCTACGGTGCGGTGAAGTTCGCTCAGGCCTGCAGGGATGCGGGCATATCCCCACTCTTGGGGGTGGATCTGGCAGTCCGGGTTGATTCAGGTGGCCGGATACCTCACCGTCCGGTTCGTACCCCTGCGAGAGGTGGCCAGAGCGTAGCTGACGGCTATCCACGGGCGGTTGTGATGGCTCGAAACGGTAGGGGATGGGCGGCGCTGTGTCGGCTGATCTCCAGGGTTCACCTATCCGGAGAGCGGGGCAGCCCGGTCGCGACGAGGGAGGATATCGCCACCCACGCCCAAGGTGGCGACCTGATCGTGTTGCTCGGCGCTGACTCCGCGGTTGGCCGGGCGATGTATCGGCGTCGTTTTGACTTGGGGTTGGCCGAACTGCGGTGGTGGCAGAACGAGATCGGTTCCGATGCCATCCGGGTGGAGGTGGCCTCCCATCGGTCCCGTGACCGTGCCGCGGCGCCGGCCGACATCGCCTCCACTGGTTTGCGGGGAATATCGCGTTCGAGCGCAGGAGCGGCGCGGTTGTTGGGTGTGGCCCGGCAGGCGGGGGTGACTGCGGTGCTGAGCAATGCGGTCCGGTACGCCGATCCTGCCGGTGCAGTGGTGGCCGATGTGCTTGACGCGATCCGGCGGCTGGTGCCCATCGACGCTCGGCATCTGGATCGTCCCAATGCCGAGGGCTACTTGAAGAGTTGGCAACAGATGTTGCCGGCCGTGCAGGAGATTGCGAGAAGTTCCGGAGCTGGTTCCGAACGTGAGGTGACGGCTCGGCTGCTGGCAGACACCCGGGCCATGGCTGAGGACTGTGCCCTCGATCCGGTGGCCGATATCGGGCTCGGTGATATCCACGTCCCGGAACTGTCGGTGGTGCGTGGTCGGCCACCGGCCCCCGCAGTCGATGTCGGATCGATGCTCGCTGGATACGAGGATCGACGCCGGACCAGTTCGCAGGTGGAGGCGGAATCCGCCCTGGCATTGACGGAACTGCGCTCCCGGTGTGAGGCCGAATTGGTACGTCGCGGCATGCCTCGACGTGCCGAGACGCGACTTGACGAGGAGTTGCGCACCATCTCTGAATTGGGCTTCGCCGGATATTTCCTGACAGTTGCCGAGGTGGTGGACATTATCCGGGGGATGTCCGTGCGGGTTGCCGCGCGCGGATCTGGGGCGGGCAGCCTGGTCAACTACCTGGTTGGAATCTCCGGGGTCGACCCGGTGCGCCATGACCTGTTGATGGAGCGTTTCCTGTCGCCGTTGCGTCGTTCGCTACCTGACATCGATGTCGATGTGGAGGCGGCCCGCAGGTCTGAGGTGTACGAGCAAATCCTGGCCAAGTTCGGTGGTGAGCGTTGTGCCTGCGTCTCGATGCGCGATACCTATCGGGTGCGGCATGCAGTACGCGATGTGGGTGCCGCGTTGGGATTGCCACCGGCGGAAATCGACGCCTTCGCCAAGGCTTTCCCGCATATTCGTGCTCGCGAGGCCCGGTCTGCGCTGCGGGAACTGCCGGAGCTTCGCCGGTCCGGTTTCGCCCGGATGGCTGCCGGTGGCTCGATGGACGGGTTCCTGTCGTTGGTCGAGTCTCTCGACGGTTTGCCCCGCCATATCGCCGTGCATCCGTGCGGGGTTCTGTTGTCCGATTCGACGATGCTCGACCGGACACCGGTGGAGGCGAGCTGGGCCGGATTTCCGATGAGTCAGTTCGATAAGGATGATGTCGAGGCACTGGGCCTGCTCAAACTCGATGTGCTGGGGATACGGATGCAATCCGCAATGCAGTACGCCGTGGCCGAGGTACGGCGGGTGGACGGTATCGAAGTGGATCTGGATGCCACTCCGTTGGACGATCCGGAGACGTTCGAGTTGATTCGATCCACCCGTACCCTCGGCTGCTTTCAGATTGAGTCGCCCGGTCAGCGAGAACTGCTCGGCAAGTTCGCCCCGGAGACATTCGACGACATCATCATCGACATCTCACTGTTCCGCCCCGGTCCGGTCAAGAGCGATATGGTCTCGCCCTTTCTGGCCGCTCGCCACGGCTGGCGGGCACCGGAGTTCATCCACCCGGATCTGCGTCCGGCATTGACGGAGACGTATGGCGTGGTGGTCTTCCACGAACAGGTGATCAGGATCGTCGCGGTGATGACCGGGTGTTCCTATGCGGAGGCTGATGAGGTTCGACGGTCGATGGGGAGTCCGGATGGACAGTTGCAGGTACGCGGTTGGTTCTATCGACTCGCGCAGTCGGCAGGCTACTCGTTGGCGACGGTGGAGAG
>JAUPKM010000249.1 GCA_030837445.1 Actinomycetota bacterium | reverse complement strand
GTGCGCTGCCGGGACGTCACGGCCTGCCGCACCAGGAAGCCGAACCGCTTACGCGCCTCAGTCATCGACACGTCAGCCATGGAAGAACTGTACACTTCTTCACTCCAGAGCAAGCCTCGCCCGCAACCCGCCCCGGGCAACGTCGAACGTCGAGGGGCCGTGCGCGGCAAGGCGTTCGGCCGGGACACTTTATGGTCACTTTTCACCCACGAACGACGACGAACGACCACGACGATCACGCCCGGCAGATGGCCTCCATCGCAGGTCAGCAGGCATGAGCACGAACAACCACGATCACGGTTCCGGAATCAGCGGGTTCGGGGTCCGAGTCCCTGACGGCACACTATTACCAGTAGTGCGCGGACCTGGTCGAGGGTGGCGACGGGTTGCGGGGCGGGTGCGGTGGCGTCGATCTCTCGGTCGGTGCAGGCCCAGCCGACGGAGAACTCCCACGATCTGCCTTTCACCCCGCCGCCGGTGGCGATGTGCTCCAAGAGCTTGAGGGAGAACCCGGCCCCGTCCAGGCGGACCAGGACCTTGCGCCGGTAGCTGCCGGGGATCGCCGCGATCGCGGCGCTCAGGGCGGCGATGTTGTCGGCGGCGTCGTTGCTGGCGGCGTTGCCCATCACGGAACGTGACACCACACGCGAAAGCCTCACGCCACAACCCGCAGAAGATCAAATACTGAGAGTGAAACCGCGACTGTAATACCAGCCGGGACAGCGAGTGGGACATCAACCCCGCAGCCACCAGACCGCGGGAAAACCAGCCTCCACCAAACCCGGGACCCTCAAGCCCGCGGAAGTAAGTGCATGATCCCCGATGGGGGTCGTGGTCCTCAACCGCGGCTGCGGTTCATGATCCCGGACTATTATCGTCGTCCAACGTCAAAAATTGTCCGGGATCATGCTCGTCTCACCACGGGGTGACGAGTTTCCCCGTGATGAGACTCCCCTCAGACGTGAACAGGGCTCTACGCTAGCCTCCAGTAGCTCTATGGCAACTGTTCAGCGTTGGAGACCTGTTGCCATTCCTAGTCGTGCACGCACAGTCGCAACAGTGCGATGTGACGGAGTGAGTGGTGCGATGCCCAATGACCGTGAGTGCTGGGGGAGCGTTCAGCGCTCTCCGAGCGGTGATCTCGCTGACATGGAGCAGGATCCCGGCGAGGACGCGCCGGTGGATGCTGCCGTCGTGGGTTGTCACGGTGTGGTAACGATCCGGATCCCTGGCGGCGAGTCCCCTGGAGAGGTGCGCGTGTACGTCCGAGGGACGTATGAGCTCTTCGTTGCGTACACGGTGGAGGCACTCAATGTCGGAAATCGCGTGTTCGTCCACCAAAGTCGTGGTGGTCGAGCTGTTGACGTGACGTCGATATTCACCGAGCTGTTGTAGCTCCCCTTGCGACGGGGCGGTGCTGCCATGACGTGCTCCCTACGTTGCCGGGGCACGGTCCTCGCCTGTCCGACGTTTCACCAAGACTGTGCTTCAGCTGTCTGCTGTGGCCCAACCAAGAGAAGGTTCCCGTGTTTGGATACCGCGTTCCAGCCCCCAACGAAGCACTTCTCATCAGCGGTGGGAAGGCCCGTGGCGATGGCGGGCTGCCGTTCCGTATCGTTGTCGGACACGGCGCGTTCGTCGTTCCCGTCATCCGCAAGGCGTCCTTTCTCACGCTGGCGATGCGCGAGGCGGAGGTCGATGAGCAGTGTGTGAGCCAGCAGGGCATCTCCTTGCAGGTCAGCGCCGTCATCGCGTTCAAGGTAGGCAGCGACCCGGCCAGCATCGCGGCGGCTGGGCAACGGTTCCTGGCGAATCAGGACCAGATGGATGAGCTCACCGGGCAGATCTTCGCCGGACACCTCCGGTCGATCGTCGGGAGCATGACGGTCGAGGCGATCATTCGGGAGCGTCAGACGCTCGCGGAGAACATCTTGACTGCGTCCAAGGTGGAGATGGGACATCTGGGACTGACCGTCGACTCCCTGCAGATCAAGAGTATCGGTGACCTGAGAAGCGGATACATCGACGCTCTGTCGGCCCCGCAGCGGGCCGCCGTCAACCAGGCCGCGAAGATCGCCGAGGCGGAGGCCAACCGAGCGTCGGCGGAGGCGGAGCAGGAGAGCGCGCGGCGTCAGGCGGAGTACGCGCGGCAGACCGCGGTCGCGAGGGCGGAGTACCAGGCCGAGATCGACCAGGCACAGCAGGTGGCGGCTCAGGCGGGGCCGTTGTCGGCGGCGAAGGCACAGCAGGCGGTCTTGGAGGAGCAGGCGAAGGTCGCAGTGCGCAATGCCGAGCTGCGCGAGGCTCAGCTGGTAGCGGAGGTGCTGAAGCCCGCTGAGGCCGAGGCTAGCCGGGTTCGCATCGCGGCGCAGGCTGCGGCTGAGGCTACAAGGCTGTCCGCTGGAGCCGCTGCCGCCGAGGGAAGGATCGCCCTGGAACAGGCGGTCATCGCGCAGCTTCCGGAGCTGGTGCGTGGAGCCGCGGAGGGGCTGAGAGGGGCAAACGTCACCGTCCTGAACGGCGCTGAGGGCCTCAACGAGGCGGTCGCGAGCATCGCTGGGCAGGGTGCGACGGTTCTGCGTTCCGTTCTCGGGTCTCTGAACAGCATGTCGCCGATTCCGGTTGAGGCGTCCGGAGCGAGCGACCGCCCCACCGAGACAGCAGCCCGGCGCTAACCGTCCGGTCGTCGCGAGCCGGACCGCCCTATCGCCGGACGAACAGTCGTAAGCCGGGACGGAGTCTTTGAAGGGCTCCGTCCCGGCTGAGGACCTGGATTCGAACGGTCACCGACCCACGTTTCCGGTTTCCAGGACGCCGGGACGTCCGCAGCCGTGGTTCGAGCGTGGGGAACACTCCAGGAGCCCCCATGCGCGAGATGCACGAGGAGACCGGTCTGGACGTCGAGGTCTGCCGCCTGCTCTACGTCTGCGATC
>JAUPKM010000248.1 GCA_030837445.1 Actinomycetota bacterium | reverse complement strand
CACTTCCTGAGTTCGTGCTTGTGCTCCCTCGGCGACGAATTGGCGCTCCGGAGCCGTCCTCGGTACACCAACGGAAATTCCATCCAGCCCCTCCCATGCACTTGGGCGCCTTCACAGGCCCCAAACAAGAAATCGGGTTAGCCGAAAAGACGCATCTTTTCGGCTAACCCGATAGCGGTTTTTCGGCTAACCCCCCGTCGTGGAGGTGGCGGGAATCGAACCCGCGTCCATCGGCACTGTTCCGAGACTTCTCCGAGCGCAGCCACGTTATTGCGGTTCGGCCTCCCCGATTTGTGTGACACAGCGGGGAACGCGGCCTACTTCACTGATTAGTGTCCCTTGTCCCACCGTGAACGCAGGACTTCGGCAATTCTCCTTGTTGACGCCAGGAACCGGGTCGGAGACGTCCCCGGGCTGACGGACTTCTTAGTTGTCTCGCTTAGGCAGCGAGAGCGAAGTCAGTGCGCTTTGTATCGGCACTTGTGTTTTCCACGGATCGTTAACGAGATAACCGCGGGTCCTCGGCTCGCTTCTCTCTTTACGGCAACCGGTGTCGAAACCGTTCACCCCCTGTTGAGTTATGCCTCCAGTCTAACGGCACAACCCTGAGCAGAATTCCCGCCGGCCACGATCAGTCCATCCCCTTGCGGCCGCGGCCGAGTGCCCGGTCCGTCTCCCGTTTGGACTCGCGCTCGGCGATCGCCTGCCGCTTGTCGTACGCGCGACGCCCCCGGCCCAACGCCAGGTCCACTTTGACCTTGCCGTCGGAGAAGTACAGGGAAAGCGGCACTAGCGTGAGTCCGCCCTCCCGAGTCTTGCCGATCAGTTTGGCGATCTCGGCCTTGTGCAGCAGCAACTTCCGGGTTCGCCGAGGCTCGTGATTCGTCCAGGTGCCCGGGTCGTACTCAGGGATGTGCACGCCACGCAGCCAGACTTCGCCATCGTCCACGGTCGCGTATCCGTCGGTGATACTCGCCCGCCCTGCCCGAAGGGATTTGACCTCGGTCCCGAGCAGCACGATGCCAGCCTCGTGGGTTTCGAGGATCTCGTAGTCGTGGCGGGCTTTGCGATTTTGCGCGATCAGCTTCCGCCCCTTTTCCTTGGGCACAGACAGCAACGATACGCCGCCTCCCCTGTTGAGTCGGGTGGCGGCGGCTCGACGCTGACGGATCAGCTCGCGGACGCGGCAGGGCTGGCCGCGGCGGAGGATAGCGGCACGCGAGAGTCCGCCACGAAGAAGTCCTTCTTGAAGGAGTCAAGGTAGGTGTCCGGCTCCCGCACAATGTCCGGTTGGATCCGATGTCCGACGACCTCGCCACCTTCCCGGGTGTAGTAGTAGCCGGTGGGCCAAGAGATGTTCATGTCGAGCGCCACAGCCTGCTGGACGCCTACCGCCACCATCGCATCGGCCAACTGCGAGGCGGTGATTTCACTGCCGTAGCCGAACACAATCGAACCGTCGGCCAACTGTCCGACCGCGGAACGCTTGGCGTACGCCGCACCCTTGTCGGCGATCCCCCACCGACTGCTGGAGTCATCCGGTGACGCCTGCGATTGGCCGTTGTCGATCAGCGGTTCGAGGTTCTGTCGCACGGCCACCACATCCGGGCCCAGCGTCACATCCCGGCCGTAACTGCCCACCTTCATCGTGCCGTCCTTGTAGACAACGACGGACCCAAGGCCGTCCTCCAAGTCCTTCACAGTCTCGCCGAGGTAGAAGTACCCCCCTGCCCCGTCGCTGAGTTGGAAGCCGCCGTTGAATGCCGCAACCAGGTTCGGAACCCAGGAACTCGGGTCCTTGTCGGCCGCGGTTCGTGGTCCGGAACCGGGCACCTCGTAGCCGGGAATGTACCGGAAACTGAGCAGTTGCGGGTCCATCCACATCAGGGCGACCTGGCCATCCTCGGCTTCACTGAGGTAGGCCGCCGGGTGCCCGCCGACCTCCGTGCCGACCGGGTTCCAGGTCACGCCCGCCACCGGCGGAGGGGCAAGGGTGGTCGCCAGCGTCTGAGCGGGCTCGGGCGTCTCCTTCGGGGCCTCCGACCGGGTGGCCGTTGGTGACAGCTGAGTGGGCCCGGCGGAGTCTGTCGATCGCGAGGCGCCCGGAGTTGTGGGCTCGCTCGTGCTAGCTCCGGGAAAGGACGAGCACCCCGTGATGGCAGCCCCCGCCCCGATGAGCAGGGCCCCGCCAACGGTTGCTCGCCGGACACCCACACGCCGGCTCCGGGTGGCGCTACTCGCCATCTGCTACCCCCTTCAAAACTAGAGATGCATCTAACCGTCTGTTCGAATCAGCCACTTCGTCGCCAAATGTCAGGCTGCCTCCCGCAGCCGCAATAGCTTGCCAGCAGTCACCGCCACGATGGTACGTGTCCGAACTCAGCAGGCAGGAACGCGGGAGCCGCCGCCGACCCAACCCATCGGGTCGTAGGGGACGCCACCGACGTGGATCTCGAAGTGCAGGTGTGGGCCGGTACTCCAGCCGGTGGACCCGACGTAGCCGATCACCTGACCGGCGGCCACTGTCTCGCCGCCACTGACGGCCATACTCGACATGTGGGCGGACATACTCGAGAGCCCATCCCCGTGATCGATGACGACGTTGTTGCCATAGGCGTTGCCGTCGTCGCCCTGCACGGACACCACGGTGCCGGCGCGGGCAGCAACGATCGGAGTGCCCATGCCTGCCGCGATATCGGCGCCGGTGTGGCAACCCGACGAGCCGTTATAGGGGTTGATCCGGGGACCCACATTGCCGACTACGCTGCCGGCCGTCGGGAATACCCAGCTGCCGTCGCCAGCTGGTGCTGCGTCCACCGATTGCTCCTCCGACGCGCCCTGCTCCTCCGAGTCCGCAGGCACCTGCTCGGCCTCTGCCGAGGCCTGGTCCGACTCCCCAGCTGCGGCCGAATCGCCGGCGTCGCTGGCGGTGGACTGGCCGGACGCGGCCAACTCGGCGGCGGCCAACTGACGCTGTCGAGCAGCCTCCTGGGCGGCCAACTTCGCGGCTAGGGCCTCTTGGGTCGCCTTCAACTGATCGAACCGCTGCTGTACGACACCCCTTCGGGCTTCGACCGCGGACACCGCGCTCTGCCGTGCTGCCACCAGATCCGCGACCCGGCGCTCGGCCTCCGAGGCTCTGGCCGCGGCATCCTCGGCCGCCGAAACAGTGGCGGCCGCCTCGTCTCGCTTCGCCTGAGCTTGGCGTTCAAGTTCCTGCAGACTCACCAACGCCGTGTCCAACTCCGCTTTGGCGTCCACGAATTTCGTGACGGCGTGGTTCTTGCCGCGCGACACGGAGGTGATCGACTGCAGTCGCTCGGTCAGATCTCCCGGATCCTCCGAATCCAGCAGGATTCCCAGTTCACCAACGTCACCCCCGGTGGAGTACACCTGCCGGGCGAAGTCGGCCAATGCCGCCTTCAAGTCGTCAATCTGTACCCGCAGGGCCTCAATCCGGGCCTTGGTCTGACTGACCTTCGCCTCGGCCGCGGCCAACTCGGCCGCAGCGACGTCGCGTGCCTCCTGCGCCTGCGCGAGGCTGGCCTGGGCCGCCGCGGATTCCGCCTGCGCGCCAGGCAGCGCGGCCTCAGCTGCACTGAGACTCTCCCGCGCCTGGCCGGCCTTGGCGTCGAGGTCCGCCAGATCATCGCCGGCGCTGGCAACCTGGCTGTCGAGACTGTCGTCTGCGGGGAGGGCCGCAGCCGTTGGCGCGACGGCCAATGCCAGCCCGGACACCGCGAGGGCCGCGAGCATGGCGGGCAGACCGGCGCGGCGCCCGGCGCTGCCGAACGTCCTCCTGCCCGGCGTGGTCAAGTCGGACTTACCAGTTACTCGCTGCATCTGGGTCACACCTTCAGGAATCGTCGGATCGACAGGAAGGCCGAGATCGCGGCCAGCACGATACCCGTCAGGAAGACGATCGGCAGCACCCGATTGACGTCATCCCAACTGATGAATGCGGTGAAGCGGAACGTCGGTGCTAGCACTCGATCGACCAGGAACACCTTGATCCCAGCCAGTGCGCCCACTGCCAGCGCGCCACCGATCGCCGCAGCCAGCGCGGCCTCCAGTAGGAACGGAAGGCGGATGTAGTAGTTGCTTGCGCCGACCAGTTTCATGATGCCGGTCTCCCGGCGTCTGCTGAAGGCGGACAGTCGCATGGTGTTGGACACCAGCAGAACGGTCACGATCAGCATTGCGGCAGCGATTCCGAGGGCGAGGGCCTGCAGACCGCCGAGCAGCGTGAAGAAGGAGTCCAGCAATTTCTTCTGGTCTCTGACCTGTTCCACACCCGGCTGCTGGGCCACTGCCGCGGCCACTGTGGCGTACTGGGTTGGGTCGCTCAGCTTGACCCGGTAGGACTCAGGCAGTGCGTCAGCAGTGACGTTCTCGAGGATGGGTGAGTTCTTGAACTGCTCCTGGAATCGGTCGTAGGCGTCCTGGGAGGACTCGTAGTAGACCTGCTCGACGAGCGGTCCGAGACCGTCGATCGTCGATCGGATCTGCTCGCGTTGCACGGGCGTGACGGCCGTGGTGCAGGTCTCCCCTTCGGAGTTGGGCCCGCATAGGAAGACGGACACCTCGACCTTGTCGTACCAGTAGTCCTTCATGGTGTTGACCTGGGAGCGGACCAGCAATCCGGTGCCGAACAGGGTGAGCGACACCGCCACGGTCAGGATGACCGCGATGGTCATAGTCAGATTGCGGGAGAATCCCTCGAATACCTCGCGAGTGATGAACCTGAGTCGCATACCTACCGCACACTCCCATAGACGCCCCGGGCATGATCTCGGACCACACGGCCGCCGTCGAGTTCCACGACCCGCTTGCGCATCTGATCCACGATCGCGGCGTCGTGCGTCGCCATCAGCACGGTCGTGCCGGTTCGGTTGATCCGGTCGAGCAGTCGCATGATGCCCACCGACGTGCTCGGGTCGAGGTTGCCGGTCGGCTCATCCGCGATCAGCAACGGGGGTTTGTTGACGAACGCGCGCGCAATCGCGACCCGTTGCTGCTCGCCTCCGGACAATTCATCCGGGCGTCGGTTGGCCTTGTCTGCCAGCCCGACCAATTCCAACGTCTCCGGCACGGCGGCGCGAATGTAGGAACGCGGCCGCCCCAACACCTCCAACGCGAATGCGACGTTCTCGAACACCGACTTCTTGGGCAGCAGCCGGAAATCCTGGAACACCACGCCGATTCTGCGCCGCAGTTTCGGGACCCGCCAACGGCTGAGCGCCGCCACGTCCTGGCCACCGACGAGCACCTGGCCCGCCGTCGCCTTGTCCTCTCGGAGGATGAGACGGAGGAAGGTGGACTTACCTGAGCCCGAGGGACCCACGAGGAAGACGAATTCGCCGGCCTCGATATTGACCGTGACATCGCGCAGGGCAGGCTCGACCTGCTGCTGGTAGCGCTTCGTCACCTGCTGGAAGCGGATCACGCTGCTCTGCCCTCATTCGATCGTCGATAGCGGAACTCCGTTGGCAAGCCGCCGGAATCTGTAGGCAACCTTAGGTCGGGGTGCCGCAACCGGGTGGTACCCGACACGCCACCTTGTGGAAAACCTGCGCCCCGAGCGGGCTCTGCGCCGCAATTCCCGGCGATTTCAGCCCTGGTCGGTAAAGGTCGCTTGGGGCTTCGCGTCAGCCTGTGCGTTGAGTGCGGAATGTCCACACTCAACGCACACGCTGAGAGGATTGGACCCCTGCAGGACGGGGTCCAAGCCGAATTGGGCTGTCAGCCGACCTGTGACCTCCGCCAACGGATGCCGGACTCGATCAATTCGTCGATTTCCCCGTCCAGCACGGCGGAGGTGTTACCTGTCTCAGTCTCGGTTCGCAGATCCTTGACCATCTGGTAGGGATGCAACACGTAGGAGCGCATCTGGTTGCCCCAGGACCCGGCGGTGTCACCCTTCAAGGCGTCGATCTTGGCCTGCTCCTCCTGCCGGCGCCGTTCAAGCAGTTTGGCCTGCAGCACCGCCATCGCGGTGGCCTTGTTCTGAAGTTGGGAGCGTTCGTTCTGGCAGGAGACGACGATGCCGGTCGGGATGTGGGTGATCCGGACCGCCGAGTCGGTCGTGTTCACGCCCTGACCCCCAGGACCTGAGGATCGATAGACGTCGATCCTCAACTCGTCCTCCGGAATGTCCATCGACTCCGTCTTGGCCACCACTGGCACTACCTCGACCTCAGCAAAGGAGGTCTGTCGCCGCCCCTGATTGTCAAACGGGGAGATCCGCACCAGTCGGTGCGTGCCCTGCTCCACGGATAGCGTCCCGTAAGCGAACGGGGCCGTGACCTTGAAGGTCGCCGATTTGATGCCGGCCTCCTCAGCGTAGGAGGTGTCGTACACGTCGACCGGCCAACCCTTGCGCTCGCAGTAGCGGGTGTACATCCGCATCAGCATCTCGGCCCAGTCGGCCGCGTCCACCCCGCCGGCCCCGGAACGGATCGTGATCAGGGCGTCGCGCTTGTCGTACTCGCCGGAGAGCAGCGTGCGCACCTCCAGCGCTCCGATCTCCTTGCGCAGTGCCTCCAGTTCGGCCAACGCCTCGACCTGGGTGTCGGCGTCGTCCTCTGCCTCCGCCAACTCGAACAGGACCTTCAGGTCTTCCATTCGGGCCGACAGTGACTCCACCCGGCGCAGGTCACTCTGCAACACCGACAGTCGCGAGGTGATTGCCTGGGCGTTCTCCTGGTCGTCCCAAAGATCCGGGGCGGATGCCTGTTCCTCGAGTGCAGCGATGTCCACCCGCATCTGGTCGGGACCCAGCACCGATTCGATCCCGGCGAGATCGGCTGCGAGGGCGGCGAAGTCGTCGGCGAGCTCGGGGTCCATCCCGCTAGCCTATCCTCCACCGCGCACCCCTGCCGCCGCCCTCCGCCGCGGCCCACGGAACCTCAGTCACCCGGGGCCTGGTACACCAACGTCCGGATCACCCGCAGCGCCACCGAGATGGTGGCCAAGGACGCGGCCGGGCTCTCGGCGATCTCCGTCAGGGTGGACTTGGCGCGGGCGAGGCCCTCAGCGTTGAGTCGCTCCCACTGTTCGATCCGGGCACCGGCGACGCCGCCATCGGGAGTGGCCCGGATCACCCGCGCGGTCAGCCCAGCGAGCGCACCGTATAGGTCGCTGCGCAGCGAGGACCGCGCCAGCGCATCCCATCGGTCCTCCCGCCGCAGTCCGGTGATCTGCCCAAGCAGCCGATCCACCCCGAACCGCTCGCTGAGTTGGAAGTAGATCTGCGCAACCTCCCTGGGGTCGGAATCGCTGCGACCGGCGATCTGGGAGATGTCGAGCAGACTAAACACGTCAAGTAGCCCGGCCACTCGGGCGGACAGCTCCTCCGGGGCGCCGAGGCCCACCATCTCCTCGATCCGCAGGTGGAAGCGCTGCGCCTCGGCACCCATCAGTAGCGCGGGCACCTCCGGCGCGAGGTCTCGCACCGGGCCGAGGAACCGAGCAATCTCGCCGCCGACGTCCAACCGGCCGCCCCGGGTGGTGAGGAACCAGCGGGTCGCCCGATCGAGCAGCCGACGAACCTCCAGGAAAAGCGCCGCCTGGGCGAGCGTGGGCGCTTGGTTGTCGAGAGCTTCGATCTCGGCCCAGTAGGAGGGCAGGTCGAACACCTCCCGGACCACCGAGTAGGCACGCGCCACCTCAGGCGCCGACGCTCCTGTCTCCTCCAACGCCCGGTAGACGAACGTGATCCCGCCCCGGTTGACGATGGAGTTGGCGACGACGGTGGAGACGATCTGCCTACGCAGCGGGTGCTCGGCGAGTTGGTCGCCAAACCGGTCGACCAACTGGTGCGGGAAGTAGGACTGCAGCACCTTGTCGTAGAACGGGTCCGACTCCAGACCCTCAGTGTTCAGCTGCTCGGTGAGGGAGATCTTCGAGTAGGCCATCAGCGTGCAGAACTCCGGCGAGCTCAGACCCTCTCCGACGGCGGCCAGCTCGGCCAATCGTTCATCATCCGGCAGGAACTCCAATGGTCGGTCCAGCACCCCCGCCCGCTCCAGGTAGTGCATCATCCGCTCGTGCACCGGCAGCAGCACCCGGGCCTGAACCCGGGCATTGCCCAGCAGCACGTTCTGCTCGTAGTTGTCCGCCAGCACCAGGGTGGCCACTTGATCAGTCATCTCGACCAGCAGGTTGTTGCGCTGTTTCGTCGTCAGATCGCCGTTGGCAACGATCCGGTCGAGCAGGATCTTGATGTTGACTTCGTGGTCGGAGCAGTCGACCCCGGCGGAGTTGTCGACCGCGTCGGTGTTGATCAACACCCCGTGCCTGGCCGCCTCAATCCGACCGAGTTGAGTGAGGCCGAGATTGCCGCCCTCGCCGACGATCCGCACCCGCAGCTGCGCCCCGTCGATCCTGATCGCGTCGTTGGCCTTGTCCCCCACCTGCAGGTCGGATTCGATGGTGGCCTTGACGTAGGTGCCGATCCCCCCGTTCCACATCAGGTCCACCGGTGCCTGCAGGATCGCCCGCAACAACTCCGGCGGGCTCAGCTGATGAACGTCATCGGGGAGGTCGAGTACCGCTCGCACCTCAGCCGTGATCGGAATCGACTTCTCGGCCCGCGAGTGCACCCCGCCGCCGGCCGAGATCTTGGTCCGGTCGTAGTCGTCCCAGCTGGACCGGGGCAGCTCGAACATCCGTTGCCGCTCGGCGAAACTCAGAGCAGGATCCGGGTCGGGGTCGAGGAAGATGTGGCGGTGGTCGAAGGCGGCCACCAGTTTGGTCTGCTCAGACAGCAACATTCCGTTGCCGAATACATCGCCGCTCATATCGCCGACACCGATCACTGTGAACGGCTGCGTCTGGCAGTCGACGCCAAGCTCCCGGAAGTGGCGTTTGACGGATTCCCAGGCACCCCGGGCGGTGATCCCCATCGCCTTGTGGTCGTATCCGACCGAGCCGCCCGAGGCGAACGCATCGCCGAGCCAGAAGTCGTACTGCGCCGAAATCGAGTTGGCCAGGTCGCTGAAGGTGGCAGTGCCCTTGTCCGCTGCGACCACGAGGTAGCTGTCGTCGCCATCCCGCCGAACCGTCCGAGCGGGCGGCACCACCTCGCCCGCCACTCGGTTGTCGGTCAGATCGAGTAGGCCGGAGATGAACGTTCGGTAGCACGCCTGACCTTGCGCCAGAACCTGCTCCCGAGTGCCCGACTCGAGTGGCTGCTTCACCACGAAACCACCCTTGGAGCCGACCGGGACGATGACCGCATTCTTGACCTCCTGGGCCTTCACCAGCCCCAGCACCTCGGTGCGGAAGTCATCGCGCCGATCGCTCCAGCGCAGTCCACCGCGAGCGACGTTGCCGAATCGCAGATGCACGCCCGCGACTTGGGGTGAGGACACCCAAATCTCGTATTTCGGCCGTGGCGCCGGCATCCCCGGCACATCGCGGGGCTGCAGTTTGAAGGAAAGCCAGGGTTTGGCTTCACCGTCGGCTGTCTGTTGGAAGGCATTCGTCCGCAGGATCGCCGCCACCAGACCTATCAACTGCCGCAGGATCCGGTCGTGATCGAGGCTGACCACCTCATCCAGCTCAGCCGACAGCAGTTCCCGCAACTCAGCTGCGCGCAACTCTCGGTCGCCGGCGTAGTCGGGGTCATGCTCAGTCTCGAACAACTCCACCAACAGCCGCACCAACGCGGGATTCCCCATCAAGGCCGACGCGATCGTGGTGAGCGTGAAAGGTGAGCCGATCTGACGCAGGTAGTGCACCCATGACTGCACGTAGGACGCCTGCCGCCAGGTCAGTCCGGCCCGCGTCACCAGTCCAACGATCCGGTCGGGTTCGACCATGTCGGTAAACGCCGCCACGAAGGTGTCACAGAAGCGCGCCGGGAAGTCATCGACTTCCGGCACCTCCTGGCCGTCGTGCAGCCGCAACCCGAAGTCGTACAGGTAGGCCGTGGGTAGGCCCTGCCTCGTCACTGCGTAGGGGTGTTCATCGATCACCTCGACGTCGAGAGCGGCCAGCAGTGGCAACACGTCGAGCAGCGAAACCGGCTCTCCGATCCGGAACAGTTTCAGTCGTCGTTCACCACCGATGGCATCGAGTGGCTCGTACAGCGACACGGTCAGCCCGTCATCGCCGATCCCCTCCCACCGCAGGACGTCCGCGACCGCGGACCGCGGCGGATACATCTCCCGATAGGCGGGCTGAATGCCCGGCCCATACCGGGTGAACAGCGCCGCCGCGGACTCCTCGCCCACCTCATCCACCAACGCATCGGCGAAGTCATCATCCCAGGAGCGGACCGCCGCCCGCACTCGTGCCTGCAGGGTCTCCAGATCGACGTCGGTCGCACGCCACCTACCCACCGACCAGGGCACTCGGATCACGAAATGGAGCCGGGCCAATACTGACTCCGACACCCGCGTCGTGTAGTCGACACTGACCCCGTCCAACGTGTCCATCAGGATGTCCTGGATGGCCAGCCGCACTGTTGTCGTGTAGCGATCGCGCGGCAGGTAGACGAGGATCGAGTAGAACCGGCCGTAGACATCGCGGCGGAGGAACACCCGCGTCTGGCGTCGCTCCTGCATCGCCAACACCGGGATCGCGACCTGGTAGAGCTCCTCGGACGACATCTGGAACAGATCATCGCGCGGGTAGGTCTCGATGAACTGCAGCAGATCCTTGCCCCGATGGGAGTCCGGTGCACAGCCCACCCGCTCCATCGTTCGGGTCAGCAGCTGACGCAATACCGGGATGTGCGCGACGATATGCGAGTAGGCAGCCCCGGTGTACAGCCCCAGGAACCGACGTTCCCCAGTCACTCGCCCCGCGGCGTCGAACCTCTTCACTCCTACGTAGTCGAGGTAGGTGTTGCGGTGCACGGTCGATCGCGTGTTGGCCTTCGTCAGCACCAAGACGTGCGGTTCCCGCGCCCGCTGCCGAACCTGCGGTGACAAATTCTGAAACGAGGTGGAGGCGGTTGACGCCTCACGCATGATCCCGAGCGACGATCCGGCCACGGGTGCCAACTCGTTGCCGTCCTCGGAGAGGTCGTACTCCCGGTAGCCCAGGAAGGTGAAGTTGTCCTCGGCCAGCCACTCGAGGAACGCGACGGCCTCGGCCGCCTCCTCTGGCGCCACGGTCGGTGGCGGCGAGTCCGCGAACTCCTCGGCCAATTCCCCGACCAGGGCGGCCATCTTCGGCCAATCCTCGACCCCGGCTCGAACATCGGCCATGGTCTCGACCAATCGCCGCTCGATGGCGGCCAGCTCGAGCGGATCGGACTCCCGATTGATCTCGACGTGAATCCAGGCCTCAGTGATGGCATCGGTGGGCCATTCCTGCTCCGGGTCCCCGTCCAGCAGGCCGAGCACCTCGAGGAGGTGGCCGGCACCGTCTCGTCGCACCACCAGTTGCGGGTGGATCACCAGGTGAATGTCGTGTGCGTTGGCTGTCAGCGACAGGGTCACCGAGTCCACCAGGAACGGCATGTCATCGGTCACGATCTGCACCACGGTGTGGCCGCAGGACCAGCCGTTGACTGTCACGCTCGGGGTGAACACCACCAACTCGGTCGACCCTGGGACTCGCTGCTCCGCGAGCCGCCGATGACTGGTGACGGTGCCTATCAAATCCGCCGGATCGGAATCCTGCAGGTCGACCGGATCGACGTGGTGGTAGTAGCACCTGGTCAGGTCCGCCAACGATTGCCGATCGGCGGCAGGACGGCCTATCTCGGCCTGGTCTAGACCCCGTTCGAGCAGGTCGTTGACGATCGGATCCGCTGCTAGAGGTGCATCATGTGTCGCCACTCTGCCAGGCTAGCGGCGACCCCGCGTGCAACGCCTCACGGTTCGAATGCGAGATCGCGCTCCGGCGCCGTTGTGGTGCCGCACTCCGCCGACCGACCCGTTGCGGTCAACCGATCTGACAGGACGCGCCGTGCCGACGAAGATCAGCGCTGAGATGAACTATCAGGCCTCGTGCGGTGACATCTTCGCCATGTACACGGACCAGGCGTACATCCTGAAGAAGCTTGCCGGCACCGGCGGCACCGATCCGACTGTCGAGGTCTCCGAGGCGGGTTCGGACACCGTGGTGAACGCTGGCCGGACCCTCCCGTCCCAGATCCCCGCTTTCGCCAAGGCCTTCGTCGGCGACACCGTGCGGGTCGACGAACGGCAGCAGTGGAGCCCGGCCGACGACAAGGGAGCCCGCTCCGCGATCGTGACTCTGGTGTTCCAAGGTGCGCCCGTGACCGCGCACGGAAAGCTATTCCTCGAACCGGCCGCCGACGGGTGCGTGTGCCGGGTGGAGATTGAGGCGAAGTCGTCAGTTCCGCTGATCGGCGGCAAGATCGAGGGCGTCATCGTGCACCAACTCGAGCGCGCCATCCGACAAGAGAACAAGATCGGCAACGCCTGGTTGGCGCACGACCCGAGTTGACCGCCGTTTGATGTGTCAGTCCATGAACGGATAGCGATAGTCGGTGGCCGGCACGAACGTCTCCTTGATCGACCGGGTTGAGGTCCAGCGCATAAGGTTCTGCATCGCACCCGCCTTGTCGTTCGTGCCCGACGCGCGGCCGCCACCGAAGGGTTGCTGGCCGACCACCGCGCCGGTCGGCTTGTCGTTGATGTAGAAGTTGCCGGCGGCGAATCGGAGCGCCTCGGTCGCCGCTGCGATCACCTCTCGGTCGCCGGCCAGGATCGAGCCGGTGAGGGCGTACGGAGATATCCCTTCCAGCTGGCTGAGCACCGCCTCGTAGTCGTCATCGTCGTAGACGTGTACCGCCAATACCGGGCCGAAGTATTCATCCCGGAAGTACTCTCGGGTCGGGTCACTGCCGAGCAGCACTGTCGGTCGCACGAAATAGCCCGTGCTGTCGTCACACGTGCCGCCGGCTGCGATCTGGACAGTGTCGTCGGCACGCGCCCGATCCAGCAGGGCGGCCAGTCGGTCGAAGGACTTCCGATCGATCACGGCGGAAAGGAAGTTGCTGAAATCGGTGGTTGGGCCCTGCCGCAGCCCATCGACCTGAGACAGGAAATCGTCGCCGATCCGAGCCCACAGGCTGCGCGGCACATAGGCCCGCGACGCGGCGGAGCACTTCTGCCCCTGGAACTCGAACGCCCCCCGGATCATCGCGACCGTCAGTACGTCGGGGTCGGCGCTCGGGTGGGCGAGGATGAAGTCCTTGCCGCCGGTCTCACCGACGATCCTCGGGTAGGACCGGTAGGAGCCGATCCTGGCTCCCACCTGCTGCCACAGCAGTTGGAACACCGGCGTGGAACCGGTGAAGTGGATACCGGCCAGATCGGACTCGGCCAGCACCACGTCGCTGACCTCGATTCCGTCACCGGTGACCAGGTTGATGACACCCGGCGGCAGGCCAGCTGCCGTCAACAGTTCCATCAGGTAGTGGGCGGCGAACTGCTGGGTCGGCGCGGGCTTCCAGACCACGGTGTTTCCCATCAGAGCCGGGGCCGTGGAAAGGTTGCCGGCGATGGCGGTGAAATTGAACGGCGTCACCGCGTAGACGAATCCTTCCAGCGGGCGGTGATCGGACCGGTTCCACACCCCGGCCGAGGACACCGGCTGTTCGGCCATGATCCGCCGACCGAACTCGACGTTGTAGCGCCAGAAGTCGATCAGCTCACACGCGGCATCGATCTCCGCCTGATAGGCGGTCTTGGATTGCCCCAGCATGGTGGCCGCATTCAGCGTCGAGCGCCACGGTCCGGCGAGCAGATCTGCCGCCTTCAACAGCACCGCCGCCCGGTCATCGAAGGACAGCGCCCGCCAACCGGGAGCCGCCGCTCGGGCCGCTACCACCGCCGCATGTGCGTCCGCCTGCGTCGCATTGGCTGTCACCCCGAGCACCTGGCCGTGAGCATGCGGCGCCACCACGTCGATTCGCCGCCCGCCTGCCATTCGCTGCTGACCGTGGATGGTCGAGGGCAGTTCGATCGGGCCTTGGTCGGTCAACTCCTGCAGCTTCGCCTGCAACTCGGCCCGTTCCGGCGAGCCAGGGGCATAGTCCTTGATCGGTTCGTTGTGCGGGGCGGGTGGCGAGGTGACGGCATCCATGCCGCACATCCTGGCACCCGGGCGACGCCGTCGCAGGATCAGCCGACGTCAGCCAAGTGATCGGGACCGACCCGGTCAGGGTCCCGCAATGCCTCCACGCTCGTCCGCATCGACGTCTCCAGCACGGGCAGCCGACGCTTGACGTCCATCAGATTCGGACCCATCGCGTCGAGGTCCTCCGGTCCTGGTCCAAGTGCGATCACCGCAGCCCCCTGCTCCCGAACCTTCTCCGTCTCGTGGAGACAACGCTTGGTGATCTGCACCCGCCACCGATGCTCCATCCGGGCGAGCACACTGTCGGGCTTGTTCATCGCGAACGACACCATCGGAGCGAGCACGTACACCTCGTCCAAGCCCATGTCCGCCACTAGGTCCACATTGGTGGCTGAGCAGGCACCACCGTCAACGTAGCTGTGTCCGTTGATCTCCACCGGCCGGAACCAGGACGGGATGGCACAGGACGCCATGACGGCGGTGGCCAACGGGACGGCCGGCGCCTCTGGCCTGCCGAAGGCCACCCGACGTCCCTCGTCCAAGTCCATCGCCACCACCCAGGCGTTGGGGTGCGGCGACCACTCGTCCATCGGGGTGATCGCCTCCACCAGGTGCTGTATCCGCTCCAGCGACCCACGGCCCTGCGGCAGGAAACTGGCCAGCACGGCGGTGGGCGGCAACTGCCGCAACCGCCGGGCGCTGGAGGCGAGGCTTCGGCGCGATGTCGGAATGAGTTTGGGCAATTGCGGTCGGCCGTCGCCGGTCGCCCGCTCGTAGTCCCAGGAGAAGCCAGCAAGCGGCCCGTGCGAGATCCGGATTCCCCGCTGGTGGTCACGCAACTGGGCCGCTGTCACACCTGCTCCGAGCAGAGCGGTGAGGACCGACCCGGCCGACGTTCCGACGATGACGTCGGCGCTGCGCGGATCAAACCCGTGGACCTCTTCCAGGGCGCAGAGCGCGCCAACCATCCAGGCAGCCCCGAGCATGCCCCCGCCGCCCAGGACCAGCCCTCGCTTGGGCTGACGTCGAACCGCCATCTGGTGGCCTTTCCTACTGGTGGCCTTTCCTCAGAGAAGAACCCTTCCACCTTAGGGCGCCAACCCTGCCCCAGTCGCGCTATTCGATACGAAACCGTTCTTTCGATGACTTGAACTGACCTCTCGACGCCCGGCTGCAACGGAATCGAGCGTTTCCGGCAGTTCGGGCAAACGATTCCGCAACCGCCGACGACGCCCGGGATGCGGCAAACGCTGGTACTCGCCTCAGGTCGCAGGCTTCCTGACGCGAGGCCGACGACGCCCCTTCGTGGTGTCCTTCATCTCCGTCAGCGCATCCTTCAGACACTGAGCGAGTTCGTCTACGTCGGGCACACCGTCCCGATCGGCGTTGATCCCGAAGAACACGCCGCCGTTGTAGGAGGTGAGTCCGATACTCAGACCGTGACCCCTGGTGAGGGCGACAACCGGATACGCAGCGACCATCTCGGCGCCCCCGACGTACAGCGGCGTCTGCGGTCCAGGCACGTTGGTGATCACGAGGTTGAAGACCTTCTGGGTGATGTCGGCGCCGACCCGGGCACCGAGTGCGTGCAGCGTCGGAGGTGCGAAGCCGGCGATCGTGGCGAGCGCCTCGGCCCCGACTAGTCTGGTCGACTCCCGGTGGCGGCTCATCGCGAAACTGACCCGGCTCAACCGAATCACCGGGTCGACCTCCCCGATCGGCAGTTCCACCAAGAACGGCTGCACGTCGCCACCCTCCCCGGTCTCGAAGGACGGTTCGACACTGACCGGGACCAGCGCAGTGAGCTCCGAGCGGGCATTGACCCGTTCGCCACGGCCCATCAGCCAGGCCCGCAACGCGCCCGAGACGACAGCCAGCACCACGTCGTTGACCGTGCCGCCGTGCACCGCCCGGATTGCCTTGAAATCGCTCAGTTTGAAGTTCGCCATCGCGAACCGGCGTTGCTCGGATACCTCGAAGTTCAGCGGACCGTGCACTGGGGACCGGGCTACCGTCATCGCAGCCGTCAGCAGCCCCAGCGTCTGCTTGCCCAGTCCGGTCACCGCGGAGGTGACATCTGTGAGCCCCTTTCGTACCGACGTCAACGCCACCGCGGGGCTGCGCAACTGGTCACCGGCCGCGCTTACCAACAGCGAGGCCTTGGAGGGTTCCCGGTT
>JAUPKM010000247.1 GCA_030837445.1 Actinomycetota bacterium | reverse complement strand
GAGCTGCCGGCGGCAATTGTGTTGGGAACAACCGGCAGCCGACCGCTCTCGCGGTGAACTTCCTGGCCGATAAGTTGCAGGCGAACAAGGGACTCCTGCCCGACCCATGGGACCCGACCGCTGCGAGTATCGGCAACACCGCCTACGCAACCCTGGCGGTGGCCGCCTCCGGGTCCAGCACCTGGGTGGTGCGGGCCTCGTTGGTGAGGTTGGCGAAGGTCGCCGGGGGCTATCTGCGGTCCACCGTGAATGGCAAGCCCACCGACGATGCCGGCCGGTTGGCGCTGCTGGCGTTGACGGCCCGGCAAGGCGGCGGCAACCCCTCGGCGTTCGGTGGCGTGAACCTGGTGAACAGGTTGCAGCAGACCCGGCGTACCTGATGACGGCGACAGCTTCTCGACGCAGATTGCCGCGTCGGACCGCAGGGGTGTTCGTGCTCGTGCTCGTTCCTGGGGTTGCGGTGCTGCCCGGGGTCGCCCAGGCGGCGACCGATCCGGGCGTCCCGGCCACTTCAGTCGCGTCGACTGCGGCAACTCCTTCGATCGTCGCGGCGTCGTCGGCATATCGGTACTGGTCCTACTGGTGGGGTCAGGCCGATGGCGGCTGGACTTACGCATCGATGGGTGCCCCCTCGACCCAGCCGAAGGACGGAGCGGTTGAAGGTTGGCGGTTCGCAATCAGCGGTGACGGTCCAAGTTCCGCCCGTGCGCCTCGGACGCAGGCGAATATGGCCACGCTCTGCCCCGATCTGAAGGCGGCTCCAGGCGGTCAGAAGCGGGTCGCGGTGGTGCTCGACTTCGGGACTGCGGCGGAGGCTCCTCGCGGCGAATCCCCACCACCGGCGCGGGTGGCGTGCGTGGTGGTGCCGAGCTCGGCCAACGGCGTGCAGGTGTTGGCCGCCGCCACATCGATCCGATCCAAGGATGGCCTGGTCTGCGCGCTGTCGGGATATCCGCAGGCCGAGTGTGCCACGGCTGTCGCGACGACCCCAGCGACACCCGCGAGGCCGCCCGTCCGGAAGCCGGTGCGCGCCCCGATCGCCACGCCGCCCAAGAAGCCGGTGCGCAAGCCTGCTGGCGCGACCAGTCCGCCCGTCACGCCCAGCCAGCCCGACGCAGCCACCGTCGGCGAGCCAAACGGCGCGCCGAACCCGATAGAGGTGCCGGCTGCCGACGACAGCCAGTACGGGGACGAGTCCACCGTCGATTCCGGCGCTGCGACGGGTGAAGCCGCCGCGCCGTCCGGTGCGCTCGCCGGGCAGCCCGGCGAGACGGCCACCGGGGCCCTCGCCGCCGAGGCCCAGTCGTCCGGGGATGGTCGAACTCCGGACGACATCGGTGGTGAGTCCGACGCCCCGGCCGCGACCGAAGCAGGCGAGACCGTGCCCACCACCTCAGCGATGGCAGAGGAACCAGTGGCGTTCGTCAGGCAGGATTCCGAGACCTCGTCGTCGGCCTCGAAGGTGGCCACCCTGGCCGGCGTGACTGCGGTGATCGTGGCGCTCGCCGGATTCTGGCTGTTCACCAGTCGGCGAAAAAAGGCCAGGGCAGCAGCCAGTTTCCGTCATCGGCGTCACAACTAGCCCTTCGCCGTCAGAGATAGCCCTTCTTCTGCATCCAGTTGAAGGAGAACCAGCCCGGCACGGTCGGCAGCCAAAAGGTCAGCACCCGGAAGAGCAGCGAGGACGAGACCGCGATGCTTGGCTCGACTCCGATACCAGTGAGGCCAACCGAAAGTGCGGCCTCCACCGCGCCGAGGCCGCCGGGCGTCGGTGCGGCCTGCCCGATAGTGGCGCCGGCCAGGTAGACAACTGCCACGGCCGCCCACGACGCATCTCCGCCGAAGGCCCGAACACAGGTGTAGAGGCAGATGCAGTAGCCGATGTTCAGAATCAGGATGCCGCCGATTCCCTCCGCCAATTTGGTCGGCCGCTGGGTCAGGGTCAGAAATCGGGGGCCGACCTGACGCAGGATCGGTTGCACCCGGTCCCGCAGCTTGTGACGTGACCAGGGCAGCGCGATTGCGAGCACCAGCAGCGCGACGATGATGGCGGCCCCGATGTAGAACCAGCTGGGCACCGAGATGCCAACCTCCCGCTGGGTGCCGGCGAGTAGGCCGAAACCGAGCAGCAGGAGCAGGTGGAATATGAACGCCATCACCTGCGACACCGCCACGCTCGCCGCGGCGAGCGCCGGGTGGACGTCAGAGCGCTGCAGATACCTGACGTTCACCGCGACTGCGCCAAGCGTCGGCGGTGAGACCAAGGTCGCGAAGCTGGCTGCGAGCTGGGCAAGCATCGTGCGGATCAGATGCAGTTTCTCGGGTACAAACCCCGACAACGACATGGCAGCCCCGACGTAGGTTGCCGCAGACAGAAGAAGACCGGGGATGACCCAAGTCCAGTCCGCGTCGGAAACCAGCTGTGCCAGGTTGACAGAGGCCAGCGATGTCAGCAGGAAGTACGCCGCGACGGTGCCGGCGATGATGGTGAACAGGGTGCGCGGCTTCAGCCGCTCGATCTGCACCTGCTCGGGCTCCGCGCCCGGGTTCGCCTCGAGCAGTTTGTCCCGAAGTTTGCCCAGTAGGTCCTTGCGCTTCCGGATTGCGTGACGGGTCGCGGGGGACAGCGCCACCGGCTGCAAGGCTGGCAGCGCCCGCATCAACCGATCGACGCCGAGCACCCGGATTCCGGCCGCGATGGCGGTGTCGGCATCGGTCAGCAGGGCCTGCGTGCACAGCATCTCCGCCAGATCCAGTCGCAGCGCCAGGTCGCTGGCTGCAACAGACCCCTCCTCGCCGTTGATCAACCAGACCCCGCCGTTGGGATCGCGCAGGATGTTGTTCGCGGACAGGGTTCGGTGCGAGACGTCCGCGTCCTGGAGTCGCTTCAACCCGGCCCACGCCCGATCCAGATCGCCGTCGCGCAGGTCGTCTCCGATCCCGGCAAAGGGTTCGCCGTCAATCGTCTCGAATGCCATCAGGGTGGCATCGTGGCCCACCTGGCTGACGGCGAGCAGGTGCGGGCAGGGGGCCCCTGCCACCTGCGAGGCATACGCCTGCAGCGAGCCACGCTCCAGCCGTCGTCGCATGGTGACGCCGCTGCCGCCGTCATCCTCCCGGATGCGGATGCTGCGCCACGCTGCCGGCAGCAGGCCGGCCCCCTCCAGATCCCGGTCCAGCACGAGGACATCGAGGCGCCGACCAGACCGGGTCGTCGCCGTGTACTGACGACCCCCGCGGGTGAGCGAACTGGCCCGAAGCACCGTTAGTGGGAAGCCGGAACGTTCCATCGAATTGGCCACATCGAGCCCGGATGGTCTTGTCGTCGGCGTTCCGCGGACGTACCGGACCAGCAGGCCAAAGGCCCAGCCGAGCAAGATGCTGATTGCGCAGGCGGCGGCAATCATGGTGCCGCCGACGATATTGGCAATCACGATCGCGCTGATGGTGGCGATTGCGGCCACCGCCAGCCGGGGCCGCTCGATCAATCGAGCCACCGTGATGAACGCGGTGAGTGCGGAAATGAGGGCGTTGATCGCGATGACATCGCTGGGCGCGGACCGGCCCGTCAGAGCCTGCAGTAGCTGTGGTGAGCCGAAGTTGTGGATCACGGTGTTCAGGATCAGAACCAACAGCAGTGTCAGCACCAACGCCGAGAGGGCGTCGACTAGTTGACGGCCCCGTTTGCGGGTCAGCAGGAAGATGCTGACTCCCACGGGCAGGCCCAGCAGACCGATCAGGCCGATCGTGCGGGTCACGCTCAGCACGAAGGCCGGCAGTCTGGTGGACGCAAGGCTGAGGTCCTGGTCGAGCCCGGAGGTCGTCCCCGAGGCGACGTAGGAGACAAGCAGTATCGTCGCGGCCGCCAGCAGCGAGACCACCAGTCGCAGTAGATCGCCGGGTCGGCGCAGCCGCTTGGGTGCGATGTCTCCCTCGATGACGACGGTCGCATCGGAGGAGAACCTGTGCCCGCCGGTCGCGGTTGGGTCGGAGTCCTGTGGGGCGGCGAGGTCGGGAGCGTCGTTGTCGGTGGAGGTGTCGCGGAGCTGGGCCTCGGCGGTCGGGGCGGCCGGCGGCTCGGCTGTGGGGGTGGCTGGTTCGGCCGGTTCTATCACCGAGGTGCTCGAGGCCGTGCCCGGCTCGCCCGGGGCCTGCGTCGGAATCACCCGGGTATCCGAGACGTTCAACGGAATGGTCGGTTCGCCAGGGGAGGCCGGAAAGTCCATCGGGGGCGCGTCGACAGGGTTGGCGGGGGGCAATTGCACGTCGGGAGCGCTGCCACGCAGCCCGTCGTCGCGCTCGACCGGCCCCGGCTGCCCTGAACTCACCCTCGAATAGTCGCAGATGTCGCCCCTGCATTCTGTCGTACCTGGCTGGTTCCATTGCTGCATGTCCCTTCACAAACACCGGGTGCGATTGCGAGGTCGACCCAAAGCCGATGCCGCGGTCGAACTCGACCCGGATCAGCAACTCGTGGTGGACCACCGGCGGGGCCCGTTGTTGGTGCTGGCCGGTCCGGGTACCGGGAAGACGACGACCATCGTCGAGGCAGTCTCGGCTCGACTCACCGGTGCGGATCCGATCCCGTCGACGGACGTGCTGGTACTCACCTTTGGTCGGGCGGCTGCGGTTGACCTGCGAGCCCGAATCGCCGCCCGGCTCGACACTGTCCCGATCCCCACCGTGGCCACATTTCACTCCTTCGGTTGGCAGCTTCTGCGCAGTGTCGGCGATCCTGAGACCACTCCTTGGCGACTATTGTCCGGGCCGGAGCAGGACCTGGCGATCCGCGAACTGCTGTCGGGGGAGCGTGAGGCAGGTTCCATGCGCTGGCCGGAACGATTGCGACCGGCGCTGGCCACGGCGGGGATGTCCCGGGAACTGCGCGCCCTGATGGCCGCAGTCCGAGGACAAGGGATGGAACCGGACGAGCTCGCGGCGGTCGCCGAGGCCAGCGGCCTGCCCGACTGGACGGCCTCGGCTCAATTCTTTGAGGACTACCTGACCGTGCTGGATATGCGTGGCGCCGTCGACTACTCGGAGGTGGTCCACAGGGCCCGGGCGATGGTGTTGGCAACCCCGGAACTGCGCGGCAGGTATCGGGCGATCTATGTCGATGAGTACCAGGACACAGATCCGGCGCAGGTGGCGCTGCTGCAGGCACTGACCATCCGATCGACATGTCTGGTGGCGGTCGGTGACCCGGACCAGGCCATCTACCGCTTCCGGGGCGCGGACGTTCGGGGGCTGCTGAACTTTCCGGATGACTTCCCAACCGCCGACGGCCACCCCGCGCCGATCACCGTGCTGCGCCGCACCCGGAGATTCGGCCCGGAGATCCGGGCGGCCGCGGAGAGGTGGATCTCCCCGGTGGGATTGGGCACCTTGCCGGGCCACGTCCGCAGCCAGCACCGATCGCCCGAATGTTTCGGGCCGCAAGGGGCCGTGGAGCTACTGGCGTTTGACAGTGAGGCGCTGCAGGCCGAGGGGATAGCAGATCTGCTGAGGCGTGCCCACCTGGCCGCGGAGTCGCCGATGGCCTGGTCTGACATGGCTGTTCTGGTCCGGTCGGCCGTGGTCGACCTGCCGCGGCTTCAACGCGCTTTGGCTTCTGCGGGTGTGCCCGTGGAGATTCCCGCCAGTGACATCCCACTGGGTCAGGATCCAGCGCTTGCGCCGCTGCTGGTGGGCCTGCAATTGGCCCACCAGCCGGACCGAGTGTCGGCGGACGAGGTGCAGACCTTCCTGGGTTCGTCACTGGTCGGTCTGCACGCCCTGGACGTGCGCCGACTGTCGCGTGCGCTGCGGGTGGCCGAGAAGGCCGCCGCCCGAGCGGAGGCACGAAGCCCGCGACCGTCGACGGAATTGCTCCGAGGGTTGATGACCGATCAGCAGGCTTCGGTGGAGGCGCTCCCGGACGACCTCCGAGAGCGAGTGGAGCCAGTCCTGGACGTGCTGGCCGAACTCCGGGCGGACGTGCGACGGCCGGTGCGAGATCAGCTCTGGGCCTTGTGGTCCCTGCCGCGCCCCGGCGACGTGGTGTGGGCGACCGAACTCCGGAACCGAGCCCTTGCTGGTGGCAGCGCCGGTCGCGAGGCGGACCGGGTGCTGGACTCAGTGGTCGCATTGTTCGATCTGGCCGCTCGGCTCCCGACCGGTTCCGGGGCATCGGACGTCGTGACCAATCTGCGCGACCAACAGATTCCGGCATCCCGACCGGCTGACGGCACCTTCCATCGGGATGCGGTCCGGCTGTTAACGGTGCACCGAGCCAAGGGTGGCGAGTGGCCGTTGGTGGTGCTGGTGGGAATGCAGCAGGACCTGTGGCCGGATCTGCGAACGTCCAGTTCGCTGCTTCAGGCTGAACGACTGGGTGTCGACGGATTGGAGCAGCCGCTGACCCGCCGGCAGATCCTCGACGATGAGCGGCGGTTGGCATTTGTGGCCGCGACCCGCGCTCGCAGTCGGTTGGTGATCAGTTGTGTGGAGTCGCAACTGCCCGACCAGCCCCAACCTTCGCTGTTCATCGACGAACTCAGAGCACGCCCAGGGATTGCGGAATCCAACTCGGCTCCCGCAGGGGGCGCGGGGCCAAAGGCCGTTCGCGTGCCCAGCCGACTCACCCCATCGGCGCTGACGGCATCCCTGCGCACCGCCCTGCTGGATCCGGAAGCCTCGCCCGCGCTGCGGACGGCGGCGGCGGAACGGCTCGCGCGGCTCGCGGGGCTCGACGGCCAGCGCGCCCTGACAACGTCGGCGGACCCCCGCAGGTGGTGGGGCATCCGCGACCTCAGCAGGGCACCGCAGCCGCTGGTGGCCGTCGGTGAGCCGGTACCGCTATCAGCGACTGCAGTTACCGCCGTCGGTGAGTGTCCGCTGCGGTGGTTCCTGGATCGCCGCGCGGCGGCTAGCGAAAGGCGCGATTCGCGGCTGGGATTCGGCTCGATCCTGCATGCTGTCGTCGCCGGAGTTATCGACGGGGAGGTCGCGCCGGACACGGCGGCGATGGCGGCTGAGCTCGAGGAAGTGTGGGACGAGTTGCCGTTCGAGGCCGGCTGGCAGTCGGACCAGGATCGACAACGTGCCGTCGAAGCCTTGGACCGGTTCCTGGCCTGGCGAGCCCAGTCGATCACTGGCCGAACAGAAACGGAGCGTCGGTTCGAATTTCAGCTTGGGTCGCCCGCCGGTGGCGTCGAGATGCGCGGTTCCATCGACCTGGTGGCGGCCGACTCCGCGGGGGGTGGGCGGGTCGTGGACTTCAAGACCGGTTCAACGGTGGCGAGTGTTGCCGACGCCGAGACGAATGTGCAACTGGGGGTCTACCAGTTGGCGCTGGAACTCGACGGCCCGGACGATCTCGGCCCGGCCGGTGGTGAGTTGGTCTACCTCGGGGTGGAAGGCGGTAAGGATTCGCCGCTGCCAAAGGTGCGCAGTCAGTCCACACTGGTTGACCCGGCGCCGCTGCGCGAGCAGATCCATCGGGTTGAGGACGTGATCCGCTCCGAGGGATTCGTCGCGTTGCCTGGTTCGACCTGCCGATCGTGTGCGTTCAGCCGCGTGTGTCCAGCGATGTCGGAGGGCCGCG
>JAUPKM010000246.1 GCA_030837445.1 Actinomycetota bacterium | reverse complement strand
TGCGATGTGTACTTCCCGTCGTTGTCGTGCCGCACGCTGGTCTACAAGGGGATGCTCACCACAGGCCAACTGCACGTCTTCTTCCCGGATCTCACCGATCATCGGGTGGCGTCCAAGGTGGGCCTGGTGCACTCCCGGTTCTCCACCAACACCTTCCCAAGTTGGCCGCTGGCCCACCCGTACCGGTTGATCGCCCACAACGGCGAGATCAACACGGTTCGAGGCAACCGCAACTGGATGCGGGCCCGGGAAGACATGCTGGCCAGCAACGTAATCCCTGGTGACCTCGATCGGCTTCATCCGATCTGCACCCCGCTGGCCAGCGACTCGGCATCGTTCGACGAGGTGTTGGAGTTGCTGCACCTCGGCGGCCGCAGTCTGCCGCACGCGGTGCTCATGATGATCCCAGAGGCATGGGAGAACAACGCCGAGATGGATCCGGAGCGGCGGGCGTTCTATGAGTTCCACGCCACCTTGATGGAAGCGTGGGACGGGCCCGCGAATGTCTCCTTCACAGATGGCGATCTGATCGGCGCGGTGCTGGACCGCAACGGTCTGCGGCCAGGTCGGTTCTGGGTCACCAGCGATGGCTTGGTGGTGCTCGGGTCCGAGGCCGGCGTGCTCGATATCGACCCCGCCACCGTGATCCGGAAGGGGCGGCTGCAGCCTGGCCGGATGTTCCTGGTGGATACCACCGCCGGTCGGGTCATTGAGGACGACGAGATCAAGAGTTCGTTGGCCGCCGCCAACCCTTACAGCGACTGGTTGCACGCAGGGCTGATCCATCTAGAGGAGCTGACCGACCGGGAGCACGTCGTGCACACCCACTCCTCGGTGCTCCGTCGGCAGCAGACGTTCGGCTACACCGAAGAGGAATTGCGGATCCTGCTGGCGCCGATGGCCAGCACTGGCCTGGAGCCGATCGGATCGATGGGTACCGACACCCCGATCGCGGCCATCTCTGGTCGCCCGCGGCTGCTGTTCGACTACTTCACCCAACTGTTCGCGCAGGTGACCAACCCGCCGCTGGATGCACTTCGCGAGGAGATCGTCACTTCGCTGTACTCCAACATCGGTCCCGAGGGCAACGTCTTGGAGACCACCCCCGCCGCCTGCCGGCAGGTCGTACTGCCGTTCCCGGTGATCGACAATGACGAACTGGCCAAGATCCTGCACATCAACGACGACGGCGACATGGCCGGTTTTCAGGCCGCCAGGGTGTCAGCGCTCTACCGAGTTGAATCCGGCGGCGCCGGGCTGGCCGAACGGATCGAGCAGATCCTCGCTGAGTTGGATGAGCTGATCGACGGCGGTGTTCGGTTCGTGGTGCTCAGCGACCGGGACAGCGACTTTGAGTGGGCGCCGATTCCGTCGCTGTTGCTCACCTCGGCGGTGCACCATCACCTGGTCCGGCAGAAGACCCGGACCCAGGTCAGCCTGCTGGTTGAGGCCGGTGACGTGCGAGAGGTGCACCATGTCGCACTGCTGATCGGCTACGGCGCGGCCGCGGTCAACCCGTACCTGGCGATGGAGTCGGTGGAGGATCTGGTCGCAAGTGGCTACCTGACCGACATCGCCCCAGCGGCAGCGATGCGCAACCTGGTCAAGGCGCTCGGAAAAGGTGTGCTGAAGGTGATGTCGAAGATGGGCATCTCGACCGTGTCGAGTTACCGCGGTGCGCAGGTGTTCGAGGCGATCGGCCTCGGCCACGAACTGATAGACCGGTACTTCACCGGTACCACCTCGAAGCTCGGCGGGATCGGTATCGAGGTGGTGGCCGATGAGGTCGCCAGTCGACATCGCCGGGCATACCCGGAGTCGGGGACTTCCTCGGCTCACCGCAAATTGGAGATCGGCGGGGAGTATCAGTGGCGTCGCGAGGGCGAGCCGCACCTGTTCGATCCCGAGACGGTGTTCCGGTTGCAGCACTCCGCCCGGGCCCAGCGGTACGACATCTTCAAGGACTACACCTCCCGAGTCGACGACCAGTCGGCGCAGTTGATGACCCTGCGCGGACTGTTCGAGTTCGCCTCCGAGCGCGAGCCGATCCCGCTATCAGAGGTGGAACCCGCCTCGGAGGTGGTCAAGCGGTTCTCGACCGGGGCGATGTCCTACGGCTCGATCTCCTCGGAGGCGCACGAGACGCTCGCGATCGCGATGAACCGGCTCGGGGGCAAGTCGAACACCGGCGAGGGCGGGGAGGACCCGGAGCGGTTCGTGGCGATGCCCAACGGCGACAGTCGCCGGTCGGCCATCAAGCAGGTCGCGTCCGGCCGGTTCGGGGTCACCAGCGAGTACCTGGTGAACAGCGACGACATCCAGATCAAGATGGCGCAGGGTGCCAAGCCTGGTGAAGGCGGCCAACTGCCGGCTCACAAGGTCTATCCGTGGGTGGCCAAGACCCGCCATTCCACCCCCGGCGTGGGCCTGATCTCGCCGCCGCCGCACCACGACATCTACTCGATCGAGGACCTTGCCCAGCTGATCCACGATCTGAAGAACGCCAACCGGCATGCCCGAATCCACGTCAAGCTGGTCTCCGAGGTAGGGGTCGGCACGGTCGCGGCGGGCGTCGCCAAGGCCCATGCCGACGTGATCCTGATCTCCGGTCACGACGGCGGCACCGGTGCCTCGCCGCTGACCAGCCTCAAACATGCCGGCGGGCCGTGGGAGTTGGGGCTGGCCGAGACCCAGCAGACGCTGCTGCTCAATGGTCTGCGGGATCGGGTCGTGATCCAGACCGACGGCCAACTGAAAACCGGCCGGGACGTGGTGATCGCGGCGCTGCTGGGGGCGGAAGAGTACGGCTTCGCGACCGCGCCGCTAGTGGTGATGGGCTGCGTCATGATGCGGGTCTGTCATCTGGACACCTGTCCGGTGGGTGTCGCCACCCAGAACCCGGTGTTGCGTGAGCGCTTCACCGGCAAGGCCGAATACCTCGAGACGTTCTTCAGCTACATCGCCGAAGAGGTGCGAGAACTCCTCGCCGAGCTGGGGTTCCGCACCCTGGACGAGGCGATCGGGCATGCGGAAGTAATCGATGTCCGCAAGGCGGTGGACCACTGGAAGGCGGCCGGGTTGGACCTGTCGCCAATCCTGTTCGTGCCGGAG